>CAZILE010000034.1:0-8652 GCA_964540045.1 uncultured Nitrososphaeria archaeon
GTCCGCCTCCATTAAGTCCTCGAAACCCTCTTCCTCCTCGGCCAGCTCTATCTTAGCTATCCACCCTTTATCGTATGGATCTTCGTTTATCAGTTCAGGGCTATCCACAAGCTTCGCATTCACCTCAATGATCTTTCCAGCGACCGGCGAGTGTATCTCAACAGATGCTTTAATGGACTCAACCACTGCTAATACTTCTCCCTCCTCAAGCGATTGACCTATGCTGGGAAGCTCTATGTGAACTATGTCTCGAAGCTTTTCCTGACCGTAATCCGTGATTCCTAATGTGATTACGTTATCCTCAATCCTAACCCATAGGTGATCTCTAGTGTAATAATATCCTTCAGGAACATTATACTCCTCTGGCAACCTCGATCCCCGCCTATAGCCAGAGTTACGACTATTCTATAAATCTTGTTCCGGCTATTTTAGGAGATCGGCGATGGACTTGTATTCCCCCTTCTTATAGTAGAGTATCTTTGTTCTGAGCTTCACGGGCATCCCGAGATACTCGAATAGGCCCATCAAGGTTCCTCCACTTAGTTTTTGGCCGAGTTCGTTTCTTGAAATCTTCTCCGCTAGTATCATCACGATCTTTCTGGCCTGCTCCGGATACTGTTCTAAAGCAGCGTTCAAGACTTCATCCCCTCTATCCTCAAGGTAGGTTCTAACAATATTCAATGCCTCTTGGAAGCTCAATTTCTTCTCAGCCTTCTCGATTTTCTCCGCTTTGAGAGCTGCGAGTTTCATGAGCTTTTTGAGCTTTAAGGCTCTTAGCTCCAGGTCTTCCGTCATGGCTTCTTCGCATATAGTCCTAGATTATCCGAAAATTTTAACATGACCCTTCCGCGCTGCCTCCCACATATGGCCAAACTTCTCCTCCTTCAGGGAATTTAAGCTAGACCTTATGAGCTCACCGCCAGCAAGAATCTCGGAAAAGATGCTCAAATTTTAATTAAATGCCATCTTTGTATATTCGTGTCAGCACAGCTGGGCGAGCAGATTATCAGAGGCAGGGCTTTTCTTAGAGAGGTTAGGAATGTCAAGCGCGGTCTCATTACGAGGTCTAGGATAATTAACATCCTATCGAGGAAGGCTTGTACGATCTCGCAGCTGGCTGAGGAAATGGGATTAAGTAAGTCCTCAGTGAGAAGACATTTGAGAAACATGTTAGCGGAAGGGGTTGTCGAGAAGTTCAGATATAAAGGTAAAGTTCTGTGGAGATTGAGCGGATCAGGTCAACTTGATCTAGAGGAGATTTTTACCTAAAGATATCTTCTCACGGGAAGAGTTTATTCATGATCATGGTTAAGGCTATCAAAAGTCCAGCTAAGATTAGAATTATCTCAGGTCTCACCTTTATCCCCTTAGCTTCCTCTTCGAAGAACCTTAATAATCCAGCCGCTGAAGCTGGCATAGGAGCCTCTCTACGCCTTCTCGTAGCCATCCTAGCTCATTCCTGAATCCGTATCCTCCTTAATTTATCTGTTTCTAACAGATCAGAGTAAGGCCTCGGCGGAAAACCCTCTTCTGCGTAAATGCCTTGAGAGTTCTTCAGCAAATCCATAAACCGGATATATCTTCCGCGCCCGGCTCTCTTCGGCATAGCTCATAAGCCCCGGGAAGTCAGCGTGCCCACTGAGCGGAAAAGCTCTTTCATAGCCTGGAATCCGGTAGCGCAAAGCCCATCCAGTCGCAACGCTCCACTTGAGTTTATGCCTGGAGGGAGGGCTATATCTGTTATTCGAGATATAAACGCATTCTCCTTGTTTGAAGGCTTCCAAACCTTCTGGATTGTTCAGGGGGATATAGTCGAGCTTCAGGCCATGAGCTGAAAGTTTCTCCGTGATCCTAGTGATCACCCGGCTCGTTATGACCGGAACCTTGAGGTAAGCATTAACCAACCCTATTATCTCCTGAGCCTTGCCGAGCGCATAAACCTTGAAAGCGGGGATTTCTCCTGCCTTAACGGTTTTCAGAATCCATCGAATAATCTCCGCATAAACCTCCTCTCTGCTTGGAAATATGTAACGCGGAGATCCATAAGTTGCTTCAAGAATCAGGATATCGGACTCTATGGCCTCAGCTCCCTTTAGAATCAGGTTATCATAGGTGTTCAGGTCTCCGGTGTAAACAAGTCTCTCACCGCCGTCCTCTATCAGGAACTGGCTTGAGCCTATGACATGGCCTGATGGATAAGCGGAGATCTTAACCTCCCCGAGTTTTAGACTTTCTCCATACCTCAAGAGTCTCTCGATCCTATAGCTTCTAAAGAGCTGAAGTATGCTCGCTGTCTCGGGTGTCGTTATGACTTTAGAAAGCCTACTTGGAGTGTGATCCGAGTGAGCGTGAGAGACTAAACTTAAGCCGCCTCCGCTAGCCGTAGAGTCAAGCCACAGGTTAATTCCTCCTGCTTTCACAAGAAAGCCTTGCTCTCGAAGAACTTTCATCGACCGGCTACCATGGACTTCTTAGAATCGCAGCCCTAAAGCTTTTCACGTCGCTCTCAGGCTCATGGTTTATAAATCTGCTTTCTCTTCTGCTAGGAGAGTTGGCAGGTAAGAGCGCTACTTCGCAGCTTTCATCTCTCTACAAGTTCCTTTGGGGGATCCCCCTTAAGGGAAGGCTTCTGGCATTAGCGGTCTCCCTATATCTACTAACATCTTTCGTAATCATTTTGGTGGGAGGGCTTGGTGACTATTTCCCTCTAGTCGTTGCGGGCTTCATGATGAGCGTATTTCTGGGCTGGATTCTAGAGAGATCTGATGAAGACTTTGGAATGCTGAACCTCAGGAGGATGAATCAGCTATTGATTATAAACGCTTGTTTTCTACTCCTTGGGATAGCTTTCTCCCTAACTCCCCTAGGGCTGACAGGTCTCGCGCTAATGGTCAGCATAGGCTCATTCATCCGAGCAATAGTCTACCTCACCCTAGCCGGGAAACATTCTTGGAAATCTTTACCCTTCTTAGCTTTAATTATGATTTTGGAGGCGGCGCCGGCTTGCCTCCTTCAGAACCCCGCATACGGTCTAGTCATCCTGAGAAGCTATCTCATAGGTATCTCCTTTGCTAGCATATTCACCCTACTCTTTAGAAAAATATTCTCTATTAAGGGAGCTCCTGCGCTCGATTACGTTTCAAGTGTCTTGGCTTTTCTTCTAGATGACAGGCGGGATTGGATAAGGGAACTGATAAACAGGCTAGATGATGAGTCATCAGTACAGGTTGACGTCCTAATGTTTAGGAAGAGAGGCGGCCGCCCGGAGGTCGTGATCCTAGTTCCGACCTTCCATCCAGGCCCGTTCAAGAACTTCGGTAGCAGCGGTCTCCCATATAGGATCTCCGAGGAGCTAGAGTCTCTTGGGGTTAAGACCATGTTCTTCAAGGGGTTCTCGAACCATCACAATAACCTGATCTCGGAAGGTGATTGCGAGCTAATAATTGAGAGCATTAAGAACGCTCTTTCGAAAAGCTCGAACACTCTCTCCTACTCTCCTCACGCTTGCGCGCCGATAAGCTTGGCGGCTGATCATGTAAAGGGAACGGTGTTAAGAGTAGGCGAGGCGAAGCTGCTTCTTGTAACAACTCATCCTCGGGGAATGGAGGATATTCCGAGCACGCTTGCGGAAGGGCTGCAGGATTGTTCTCTCATCCCAGTTGACTGCCACAATAGCTTCTCCGAATCAGTTAAGGAGCTGGACGAGAGTAGCATAAACTCGATCTCAAGGCTCTTAAAAAAGGCTGAAGAGCTGGAGCTGGAAAAGGGAGGCCCCCTCATCTTTGGCTACTCCCGATTTCCGCTGGAAGGTTACTCTAGAGAGGATGGGATTGGCGATCTCGGGATCTCGGCGGCAGTATTTGTGCTGAACAACAGCTCCATGGCGATAATCAGCTTAGATGGAAACAACTGTCTTCCCGAGGTCAGAGAGAAAATAATCGAAAAGCTTAAGCCGCTCGGGTTCAAGGCCGTCGAGGTTTTAACTACTGACACGCATATCGTAAATGGGCTGAGATTCGGGGGGAGAGGCTATCACCCTCTTGGAGAGGTCATCTCAGCTGAGGTTATCGCCGAAAAGGCTTTAGAGGCAGTTAAAAGCGCGAAGGAGACCGCTAAGCCCATGGAGGTTGCTTGGATAAGATTGAGGTTCTTCGGAGTTAAGGTGATGTCCTCTAGCTTTCTAGAGGAAGCCGCGGTGAAAACTAGGTGGGGAATCATAATCTTCTTCCTCTTCCTGCTTGCTTCTACAATTCTGGGAGCCCTTCTCTGAAGAAAACCGGAAAAACACATAACTATCTCCGCTAAGCTTATTGGCTGATAAATGTCGAGGTCTCTGGTGGTGGTCGGCAGGAAGGATGTCATGAGATACGTTACTGCTTGCGTCACCCTGTTCAATAAGGGGGAGCGCGAGATAATCTTGAGAGCTAGGGGGAGAAATATTGAGAACTGCATTAGGACTATAATGCTTCTGAAAAACGGCTTCTATTCAAATCTCAAGATAAAGAAGATAAATCTCGTAAGCGATGAGCTTCGAAGAGACGACGGTAGGGTCATATACGTAGGTGCTCTGGAGGCAGTGATAAGCTTATAGCTTTTCCGATAGGATCTCAGCTGGGAAGCGAATGCCCAGTCGATTGCCTAGAATTCAGAAGCCGCCCACTTCTGGAGAAGCGGAGAAAATTATAGCAAGAGACGTGGCCTTAATGTCGAGGTCTTATAGAAGGGCTTTCCCGATGGTCGTGAGACGTGTTAGCGGCTCAATAGTTGAGGACATTAATGGGAATGCATATATAGACTTCACGAGCGGCCTCGGAACCCTGCCCATAGGCGGAAACCACCCGGAAGTTGTTAAGGCTCTGAGAGAACAGCTTGAAAAAGCGACATCGTATACCTTGATGGCGGCGTACTCGGAGGAGACCGTAGATCTTGCTGAAGAGCTTTCGAGAGTAGCTCCGATTAGAGGAGCTGTAAGAGCTCTCTTCTGCGTTAGCGGATCAGAGGCGGTGGATGTCGCGATCAAAGCAATGAGATGGCACTCTGGGAAAGATGTCATATTGACCTTTATCGGAGAGCATCATGGGTCGACGGCTTATTCTGCTGCATTGGCAGACGAGAAGACTAAAAGTCTTTCGACAAAAATATTTGACACGATCTATGGATTTGGACATGACTGCGGGAATTGTCCCTTAGAGCTGAAGCCAGAGAAGTGTAGAGCGAAGTGCTTAGAGCTCTCTCGAAAGCTGGTGGAAGCGGTGGCCCCAGAAGCTCTCGCTGCAGTTCTCTTCGAGCCGATACACCTTCAAGCAGGCTTAAGCTTCCCCTCAGCCCACTACATGGAGAGCTTGATGAAGTTCGCTAAGGAGCTTGGTGGGCTGGCCATCGCGAATGAGTTACTTACAGCTCCTGCTAGGGTCGGCAGGTGGTTTGCTTTAGACCACTGGAACATTAAGGTCGATGCCGTATGCTTAGGGGAGCAGCTGGCTTCAGGGCTTCCTCTTGGAGTATTGTTAGCTAGAGAGGAGCTATTGGATCTGGAGCCTGGAACGTATGAGTCGGTTGCTGGAGGTAGTCAGCTATCAGCCGCTGCTGCTTTAGCGACTTTACGTGCGATCAGGGAGGAGGGGCTTATCGAGAGGAGCGAGCGAATTGGTAGGGGCATCTTGAAAAGGGTCCGCGACACCGTCAAGGGTCTGGGGCTTAATTGGAGAGTTGATGGAATTGGGATGCTCATCGGGATCAGGGTCTTAGATGAACGTGGGCTAGGAGATGAGCGGCTTGCTAGACTGCTCGTTGACGAGTGCTTCAGAGTTGGGTTATTGCTTTGGAGGAGGGGGACGACTATTCTAATCAGTCCGGCGCTGAACATAGAGGAGGAGCTTCTGGAGAGCGGGTTGGAGATATTCGAGGAGAAGATTTCTGATCTCAGCCAGTTATCTCAAGCTTCCTAAGCCTAATTCCCTTCTTATGAATTGTGTAGCCGCACTCTTTGCATATCAGCTTCAGGGTTTGTTTTTGAGTTGTTTTAGACTTCTTCCGCTGAATGGGGTACTTCTGCCCTCCGTAACCGTGGAGCTCCCGTTCATGATGCCTAGCTCCTCTCGCGAGGGCCCTATCCTTTCCCTTCTTGTAAAGAGTAACCTTATGCTCCGTATACTTACGACATCTTGGGCAATACGTGTTAATGCGTCCAGGAATCTTCAATTCAAGGCGGTAGGAACGCACCCCATATTTAAGGGTTCTGAACCCTGCTAGGAATACGAGCCGCAATTTTCCTTCGATAGGCTTATCGAGAAAAATGGTTAATTAGAGGGTTTGAAATCTTGACTCTTGGATCGATATGGCGGTCGATTGGGAGAAGCTGATACCAAAGCCTAAATCTCGATTTCTGCTAGTTCAATGTAATGAATGCGGCCAAAGGCAGATAGTATTTGATAACGCGAAAATTGAGGTGAAGTGCCTGGTCTGCGGCGCAACCTTAGCTATTCCAAGGGGCGGTAAGGTGAAGATCCTCGGAAGAGTGTTAGAGCCCTTAACTTAAATTAGGGAGCTAAAATTTTTTCTTAGAATGTCGGAGTTCGTTGAAGCGGTCTCACCAAGAGCTGGAGATCTTGTAGTCGGAGTGGTTAGGCGGATCGAGAGGTATGGCGCTTATCTTGATCTAGTGGAGTATCCAGGTTGGGAGGGATTGGTCCATATCTCGGAGATCTCGCTAAAATGGATTAGAAATATCCGAGACTACCTGCGGGAGAATCAGAGAGAGGTTTTCAAGGTTCTTAGGGTAAACGTAAACGCGAAGCAGGCGGATGTATCTCTTCGAAGAGTGTCCCAAAAAGAGCGGGAGTCGAAGATGCTTTCATGGAAACGTAAGCAAAGACTTGTCAGGATACTGAGGCTTCTCTCCGAGAAGTCGGGTAAGCCGGAAGAAGAGTTGCGTAAGCTTGTGGTGGAGCCTGCGATGAAGCGGGGTCTTAGCCTTTACAACGTTTTTCTAGAGGCCGTCGAGGAGGGGAAGCTTCCAAGCTGGATGAAGCTCAGCAAAGAGCTCTCTCAGCAACTACTCCAGCTCGTCAAGCAGGAGATAAAGCTTAAGCAGGCTATTGTTTATGGAATCTTGATCATGTCCGTTCCGAGCGGGGATGGCGTCGAGGTGATCAGAAAAGCCGTTAAAAGAGGGCTAAAGACTGTTAGAAGGGGAGAGCGCGTATCGATAACGACGATCGGCGCGCCGAAATATCTCATTAAAGTCGAGGCGGAGGACCAGGAAAGCGGCAGAAAGCTCCTGGAGAAGGTCGCTGAAACATGCCTATCCGTGGTTAAGGAAGCTGGTGGAAGGGGAGAACTTCAGCTGAAGTGAGCTTAAAATGCCTGGTCTCTTAAACAAGTGCACGAGATGCGGCAGATACACCCTCAAGAAGGACTCATGCCCAGTGTGCGGCGGCCCCCTTAAATCAGCTCACCCACCCCACATCTCTCTCAAGCATAGGTACATAGACCTAATAGTTAAGGCGAGGAGGAAAGAGCGCGATCAGGCTTAGAAAGTTCAGAGGAATGATTTAAATTGCCGCAGTCCCGATTTGGATGGGATAATGGATCTGAATAAGCTCGGCAGCTCTCGGATAATTCTAACCGAGTTTGGCAAGGCAGCAGACCTGAGTAACGCCCATGTAATAGACGCTGCTCCCTCAGCGGGCATAGCACCCTCAATAGCGATGAGCTACCTAATAGAGAGGTTAAAACCGACCAAGATCGCTGAGGTCAAATCTCAGTACTTTCCTCACGTAAGTTTGGTAACTAATGGTGTAGCATCCCATCCCAAAATAGAGCTTTATATGCATGAAGATAAGAATGTGAAACTCGTCTTAATCTCTAGGAACTTCACGATCGATGATAGCGAGGCGAGCTATCTAATCGCCGATATGCTTTACCGTTTTCTATCCGAGAAGAGTGCTCTAAACTACTATCTGCTGACAGGGGCTAGATTGACCGGAACCCGAGGGGTTTATGTGGCGTCAGCGGATCTGAACGACTCCAAGCTCTTTTTAGAATCAGGAGCAAAGCCTCTGAGAAGTCTGGAGGAGATTCCAGCGGACAAGCTTTCCTCCTACCTAATGCACCTATATCTTAGAAGAACTGGAAGAGTTTGGCTACTGGTCGCCGAGGTCATGCCGTATTTCCCAGACCCGGCTGCAGCGAAAGACCTGCTGGAGGTCTTGTCGAAGGCTCTCAAGTTCGAGATCAACTTGGAGAAACTCGATGAGGAGATAAAGAAGCAGAGGGAGCTTGTGAACGAGTTTAGGCGAGATTATGAGAAGATGCTTCAAGAGAAGATTAGAGGAGACAGAGAGCCTCTCTACATAGGCTAGTCCACGATCTCATAGATATAGACGTAAGCATAGCTTGTATACGGTTTATCGGACTCGTAAACAAGCTTAAAATGCTTAAGCTGAGAGGGCTGATAAGCGTAGTACGTCTGACCACCGCTCTTGACAGGCTTAAACGGTATCATCTGACCAAGAGTAGTCTCACTCCAAAACTTGTCGCTAGCCGCTCCCTCGGGGGTCAGATATTCGCTCTCATTAAGGTCATGGCCCTCCTGAACCGCTATCCTCAGCATCCAGATCCACTTTCCTTCATCACCATACCCTAGAAGCC
>CAZILE010000035.1:0-8577 GCA_964540045.1 uncultured Nitrososphaeria archaeon
AGGTTTTATCCGGCCTAGGGTGCACCTCGATCCTGATCTCACAGGTGAGCGTAACTGAGAGAGGCTTCGGAGGTCCCGGAGTCGAGCATGCTGCCGATGGGATAGTCAGGCTGGACCTAGATGAAATTGACGGAGAGCTTAGGAGGAGCTTAATAGTCTGGAAGATGAGAGGAACAGCTCATTCAATGAAGAGGCATCTATTTGATATAACGGGCAGCGGTATAATCGTGAAGAAGGAGGCTTTAGTTTTACCAAAAGGTGGAGGTGAGCGGTAGATGAGCGAGGAGATCCCGTTAACTCCGGTTGGAAGAGAAGAGATTCACAAGCTTGAGTCAGCTCTCCTGATAGCGAGCATCTTCAGTCCAACAATCTTAGAAGAACTTGAAAATCCAAAAGAAAGGCTCACCTGGATTGACAGCTTGGCAGTCGCTGCCGCAGCTTTGGCGAGGGAGAGAGCAAAGATGAGCATACCACAGATAGCTGAAGAACTTGGAAGATCTGAGGCCACGATAAGGAACCACTTGCAAGGGAAGACTAAAGCTGGTCAGATAGTGAGGGAGACGTATGAAAGGTTCCTTAAGGAAGGCGTAAAGATACCCTCACCTCCAGAGCTCTTCAAAGAAAAGTATGCTCCGCTAGCTGAGCCGGCCGTGGAAAGGGAAGAGATTCAAAAGCTTAGGTCTGAGGTTGAGTCTCTCAGATCGAAGATCTCGGAGTACGAGAGAAAGCTATCATACGCGAAGGAGGTTCTGGCGAGCGTGATCCAAACCATGAGCAAGCTATCCTCCGAACTCTAACACCTTTTTATTAACGACCGGCTCAAGAATAATATATGCTCCAAGAACTTGAGCTCGTCCTAAGACTACTGCTAGCATTTGCTCTAGGCGGAGTTCTAGGGTTAGAGCGGGAGCGAGTTGACAAGCCGGCAGGACTCAGAACCCATATACTTGTATCCGTCGGATCATGTCTCTTCACGATTCTATCGCTCACAGCCTTCCCGGGCTCCGATCCTGCGAGAGTAGCATCTTACATAGTCGCGGGGATAGGGTTCATAGGGGCAGGAACCATACTTCAGACTAGAGAGAGAATCGTGGGGATAACGACCGCAGCATCTCTCTGGCTCGTCGCATCAATAGGAATGGCCGTGGGAGCGGGCTTCTACCTATTGGCGGCTATTGCAACCGCCATCGCATACGCAACCCTAAGACTTAGAGTTCTCGAAAAGCGAGCTAGAGGAGGTTCAGCAGAATCCGCTACGTCGACTTAGCCTTCGGAAGGCTGACGCCCAGCTGCTTGGAAACCTCCACCAGAGACATCCAAGTCTCTTGGTCGATCGGTATTCCATCTTTAACTCTCTTCTCATAGACTCTTCTCTCAGGCTCACCAGGCAGCAACACTTCACCAGATCCAGATGCTGGCGAGCAAGACTTCACCACGCTTATCAGCTTCTCAACCTGAGCCTCATATTCATCGTAGCTGCGGAATGCCGCCGGATTTAGGGCCATTACGAAGAACCCTCCCTGAGTCGATGGATGTCTGAATATGAACTTACTCAGTGGCGCTCCACAGATCGCGGCTGAGAGGATCTCGACAACTAGGGAGAGAGCATAACCTTTGTACGCTCCAAAGGGCAGTAGACAACCTTCTAAGGCTTCTTTCGGATCGGTTGTGGGTTCACCCTTTCTGCTTAACGCCAACCCCTCAGGTATCTTCTCGCCCTTCAAGGCAGCCAACTTTATCTTAAAATCAGCTACGACGCTTGTAGCCATGTCAATCAATATCGGTTGATCTCCAGCCGGGAAGCCGAAGCTCAGCGGATTTGTTCCGAGTATCGCATCCGCCCCGCCCCAAGGAGCTACCCGAGCTGTGGAGTTCGCTGTGGCGAATCCGATCAGCTGGTTCTTCGCAATCTTAAGTGTATAGTATGCTAGCATTCCGACATGGCCCAAATTCTTAACGCTCACAGCCGCGATCCCCGTCGACTTCGCCTTCTTAATAGCATGCTCGGTCGCTCTAGCAGCTATCGGAATACCTAACCCATTATTACCATCGATCAGCATGGTTGCTGGCCCCTCACTTATAATCTTGGGCTTGACCTTAACTCTCACATATCCTCTTCTAACCCCCTCAACATAGTATGGTATTCTGATTACACCATGAGAGTCAACCCCCCTTAGATTAGCGAGCACCAAGTGATCAGCGATGGTCCCCGCGTCCCTTCTCGGAACCCCAAGTTTAAGGAAGCAGGTTAAAGTGAATTCATAAAGCCGCTCAGGCAGGACCGTAACCTTACGCATGTGTAAACTCAGGCTCCCAATCCATATAACATTTTTATCCGCTTATAAGAGGAATCTGTCTCAGCTGAAAGATTAAGTAGATACTCGAGGAGGCCGCTCCCTTACAATGATAAGCTGATGTTAGGAATAAATGAATGATTATCTTCCCTCTTCTTCTCTCACATTCACGAATTAATTAGAAGATGTTAATGCGGGGGGTGGGATTCGAACCCACGAACCCCTACGGGAGCGGGTTTCTAAGCAAATCTGACCAGCATTTATGCGCTCTTAAGCCCGCCGCCTTTGACCAGACTTGGCTACCCCCGCGTTTGCTCAAGATCAAACACTATCTCGGGGCTTAATTTAACATTTAATCGGAAGCGGTGCGGAACGGTTTTAAATCAGTTTTCTCTGATCCTGGGGCGATGAGGATCTTCCAGGTAAGTGATATTCATGGGAGCTTGGAAGCAGCCGAACGTATTCCCGTGAGAGCGAGAGAGCTTAAAGCTGATCTAATTGTGATCGCCGGAGATATAACCCACTTCGGCGGCATCAGGAGCGCCTCGGAGATCCTAAAGCTAATCTCTGGGGCTGGGCTGCCGATCTTCTTCGTCTCGGGGAACTGTGATTCTCGAGAGCTTTTGACTTGGAGCCCGGAGGATATCAACGCGTCTAATCTTAATGGTAAGGTCAAGGAGTTTTCAGGCTACGTTTTTATGGGGGTTGGGGGTGGAAGCGGCAAGTTCGGAACCTTAACCGAGCTTGAGGAAAGCGAGTTTGAGGAAATATTGGCGAGATGTAGAGTGAATTCAAGCAAGCTCATACTGGTCTCCCACAGCCCTCCTTACGGGACGGAAGCGGACTTCACCGGGGTTAAGCATATCGGAAGCACGGCTATCAGAAAATTCGTTGAAGAGGTTAAACCCATCCTCGTCTGCTCAGGCCACGCGCATGAAGGCAGGTCGATCACCAAGCTCGGCGACACGGTGATCGTAAACGCTGGGCCGGCTAAGAATGGTTTCTGCGCGATAATAGACCTAGAGGATGGCGTGGTCGATCCTCAGCTATTGACGCTCTGAGGATCTCAGCCTGAGAGCTGCTCTTTTGTGAGCGTCTCGCTGAACGTGATCTTCCTGACCCCTTCAATGTGCTCCATCAAATCTTTTGCGAGAGCTCTCTTCGCTACCTGGATTGCTGGAAGCAGCATGGCTTCCTCCGGGATGTGAATCGTGATAGACGACTTAGTGATCCTCACCTTAAACTTCTCCACATCCACGTCTGGAATCCTATTGTGAATCAAAGCTTTGGCCTTCTCCAGGCTGCTGGTTAAGATCTTCACAACCTTAACATAGCAATCTAGGGTTTTTCCCGCGAGATATGGGTTAAAGTCTACTTGAACTCTTCCTGATCCTATGCTTCTCACGATACCCTCTTTTCCATCTACTACTATCCTCGACCCGATCGTAATAGGTCCCTCGACATCTTTCAGCCTCCTAAGAGGTATGATCCTGATCTTCGACGGATCTCTCGGGCCGAAAGCTTTCTCGGGCGGAATCTCAAAGCTCTTCTCCTCTCCTGGAGCCATTCCTATCAGCTGCTCCTCAAATGACTTCAGCATATAGCCCTTACCAGGTATAGCCAACTTGGGCTCAAACCTGCCCGAGGATTCGACCCCTTCCTTCTCAGCGACATCCTTGAGAGTCGTTTCTATGAGCTCACCCGTCTCCTTAACCCTAATTATGTAGTCTATTAGGGCCAGATCTCCTTCCTTAACAAGCGGCTTAGCCTCTTGAGTTTTCTTAACAGCTTTTTCCGCCGGCTTTTTCCGAGACATGACGCTCGGAAAATCTTCGATGAGTGCTTCCTTATTAAGCGTTGCCGCAGGTTTTCGAGAAACTGGTCTTTCTTCAAGCAATATTTTTATTAAACCCCCATCTAAGTGTCTTTTAGAATAGTCAGTTACCAACTGAGTAAAGTTGATCAGGGTGAAATGCCTGTTTAGGTGTGAATAATGTTTTCAGGAATCGATCTAAATAAGCAGGTGAAAACGGGCACCACGACTGTGGGCCTTGTCGTGAAGGATGGCGTGGCCTTAGCGACCGATACGCGAGCTACTGCGGGCTTCTATGTGGCTCATAGAAAGGTCAAGAAGGTTTACCCGCTTGCGAATTATGCGGCGATAACCATAGCTGGAAGGGTTGCGGATGCTCAGAACATGATAGACTACCTGCGAGCGAACATCGGATACTACTCTATTGCTTGGAGAAGGCCGATGCCTGTGATGTCGATCGCTAGGCTAGCAGCAAATCTCGCTTTCAGATGGAGAATATTCCCATATGAGGTTCAGTTGATCATAGCGGGAGTAGATTCCCAGGGACCGCATCTCTTCAACGTGGACCTCTATGGAACTCTTACCGAAGAGAAGTTACTCTCAACCGGCTCCGGCTCTCCAATCGCCTATGGAGTTATCGAGAGCGAATACGATGAAAGCATGAGCGTTGAGGAAGCTGCGAAGCTTGTCTTCAAGGCAGTTGCTATGGCGATCCAAAGAGATATAGGTTCAGGTGATAGCATAGATGTTGCATACATCAAGGTTGGTGGAGAGTATAGGGAGCTTACTCTCGAGGAGAAGAAGCCTCTCTACGCGCAATATGTTAAAACCGTCTACTAGTGTACTACTCATGGTTAAAGGGACTTCGCGATCATGACCTCACAGGAGCTCTTTTCGCTTGACAGGCTTAGGCAAGAGATAGCTAGATACTTCTCCGTAGTCAACCCCCTCGAGTCCGGGATAACGAAAATAGACTTCGAAGGCCCGAAGATCGCGATCTATACGAAGAGCCCTCAAGTGTTCGCGAGCCGTGATCAGATAGCAAAGGATCTCGTTACCCTGATAAAGAAGAGGGTGATAATCAGGCCTGACGACTCGATCAGGATCGATAGGGAAGAGTTTGAAGCAGAAGCGAGAAAGAGGATTAAGGGGCTTAGAAGCCTAATATTCAACGACCTAACGGGAGAGGTAATCTTAGAGCTCGACTCAAATGTCCCGCCCCCGAGTGATGAGCTTCTCAAGGAGCTTAGCGCCTCAACAGGCTGGGTTGTGGGTCTCAATATTCAGCCGCCCATGCGGACGAAGATAATGGAGCATGCGAACAACATAATCTATGGCTACCCGGAGGAGAGGCTTCAAGCCTTAAGAAGAATAGGGGAGAAGGTCTTCAGAAATCAAGTCTTTGAAGCGAGAGATGCTGTAATAACCGTACTTGGATCAGGGATGCAGGTTGGGAGGTCGGCGCTCCTCCTTCAGACTAGTGAGAGTAAGATATTACTCGACTGCGGCTTTGCTCCCGGAGGCTCCGGTAACTTGGACATGATTCCTAGGTTCGACGTTGTGGAGAATCTAGTAGAAGAGCTCGACGCCGTGGTAATCACTCACGCTCACCTAGATCATATGGGAATGGTTCCATATCTCTTCAAGTACGATTATAGAGGACCCGTTTACTGCACAGAGCCAACGCTCCCGCTGATGCTAATGCAGCACCTCGATTTCATAAACGTAGCGAGCAAGCAAGGTCTCTTCGCTCCTTATAGCGAGCGGGATGTCAGGACTGCGATCCAGCACACAGTATCCCTGAGCTACGGCATGGTGACGAATATTGCTCCGGATGTGAGGATAACCTTCTATAACGCCGGCCACATCCTGGGATCAGCAGTAGTTCACATCCATATAGGAGAGGGATTCCACAACATAATATACACCAGCGACTTCAAGTACGAGAACAGCAGAACACTCGACTCCGCGGTGACGAGGTTCCCGAGAGCCGAGTCCCTCATAATGGAGAGCACCTATGGAGCAACCTCAACCGAGTTCACGAGAGAGGAGAGCGAGAAGCTTCTCGCAAGCTACATAGAGAAGACAATAAAGCGCGGAGGAAAGGTTCTCATACCAGTTCCAGCCGTGGGAAGAGCCCAAGAGATAATGCTCGTCTTAAATCACTTCTTCTCAACCGGGATGATACCTGAGGTGCCCGTCTTCCTCGATGGTCTTGTAATCGAGGCGACGGCTATTCACACAGCATTTCCGAGCTACTTAGGAAGAGAGCTTAGAAGCAGAGCTGGAGAGCTCGGATCTCTCTTCATGAGCGAATACTTCAACCCCGTGAAAAGCCAGCAGCAACGAGATGAGATCTTAAGCACCGGGGAGCCGATGATAGTGATGGCTACCTCCGGCATGCTAGAGGGAGGGCCGATTCTCTCCTATCTAAAGGAGTTCGCATCTGATGAGCAGAACATGTTGATCTTTGTGAGCTATCAGGTGGAGGGAACGCTTGGTAGAAAGCTTCTCAAGGGCGTTAGGGAGTTCCCGATGATGGATGAGTCTGGAAAAACCGAGATAATAAGCGTCAAGCTCGAGATCAATAAGGTCGATGGCTTTTCAGGTCACTCAAGCAGGCAGCAGCTCCTAAGTTATCTTAGAGCGTTCAAACCCAAGCCGAGGAAGCTCATCCTAGTACATGGAGAACCAGAGTCTGTTGTGAGCCTAGCCAGGAGCGCGGCCCGAATCTTGCCGAACACTAGGATATACACTCCTCAAAACTTAGAATCAATAGTATTGGAGTCTCATAGCTAGCGGTAATATCATCCATAAACTTCAATCTTAGTCTTACCGCCCACCACGAGGAGAGAGGGCCACTTCACGAGGTAGATGCTTCCACCCCTTGTCTCGATCTTCTTCGAAAGCTTTTCGGCAAGCCGTTTAGCACTTTCTAATGAATCACTCCTAAGAGCTATTAGGATTACGCCGTCTCTCAGAAGTTTATCGAGAGAATCCTCCGAGAGAAACTCAATTGATTTAAAATAGCGGATTACATGTGTTTTTCTGGGAGTGGCCTCTGCTCTCCTTTCACCCAAAAGCCTTTGAACTTCCTCTTCTATGTCTCTGAGAACTTCCTTTTCCTCCTCAGGCATGAAGCGTCATAGAGAAATTCTCGTGCTTAGAGAAAAGTATAACTCCATAAACTTTCCTCGTGAGATCTCAGAATATGCGCTCGATATATTATTGCGAACTACCCTAGAAGAGATAAAGATTAATATTTGCCATGGGCGCCTTGAGGATGTAGGTTGAGAGACTTGTCCTCCGACATCTCCCTAAAGATCCTGTCGAAAAGCCTTGGATGTACGGTGCTCGTGAGGCTTAGAGGGGGGAAGCTGCTTAGAGGAATTCTTCAAGGCTATGATCAGCATATGAACTTAGTCCTAGAGCAGGCGGAGGAAATATCCGACGACAATACCTCCCAGAAGCAGCTCGGCGTGATAGTCGTTAGAGGAGATAATGTAATGATGATCTCCCCGAGGGTGAAAGAGGGAGAATAGACATGACTAAGGGGACAACATCCTTTGGGAAGAGAAATAAGGTCGTCCATATTAGATGTAGGCGATGTGGAAGGCATTCATTCAACCTGAGCAAGGGGAGATGCGCTCACTGCGGGTTCGGTGAGACTAAAAAGTGGAGGAAATACAATTGGATAAAGCCTAAAAAGCTGCTGGCCTAATGGAGCGTAGCCCTCACATGAAAGATTTAAGATGACCCAGCCTAAAAAGAAGTTTAGGGGCCGGTAGATCAGTGGGAGATCGCCCGCTTGGCGTGCGGGAGGTCGCGGGTTCAAATCCCGCCCGGTCCATGACATCTTCTTACCAGTGCTTATTCACGACTTAACAAAGGTAAACAGGAGAAGGAGCGATTTCATGGCTTCTCAGCAAATTTCCAGCCCTGTTTTTCTATTTCTAATGTCTGAGCCTCGTTTGTTTACACACTTATATCATACCGCCCCACCTTTACTCGAAAAAATTTGAATAGAAAATTCTTTTCTGGATTGGTCGTCTTATTGATGGTTTTTCTCTTGATCTTCTCAACGGCTTCCATCCAGGGGCTTATACCTGTTGTAGTAGAGTATGAGAAAAGCGTCCCGTTGGTCGTCTTGGACATGATCGAAAAGGCGCCTACGGCTAAGTGGCAGGCTGGTGGTCCAAGCGGATGGAAGAACATAGTTTTCGGCGGACCTGACACGAATCCTGACGGTTTCGCCATGTACAAGCATGATGTCAAGCTAAATGATGGAAGGACCTACAGCAAGATCTTGGAAACCCATCCAAAGTGGGAGGACTATGGGTGGATTCTGGGAGCATATGAGGACGTATATCTGCCATTGGGCAGCGCGACTTTTTCAGCTAAGGTTGGATTCCTCAAAGGCGGGGAGGCGGGAGATGTTCGCATATCATTTTACCTCTGGAATGAGGCGGA
>CAZILE010000036.1:0-8488 GCA_964540045.1 uncultured Nitrososphaeria archaeon
TCTGAAGAAAGTTGAGAAGAAGATAGTTCTAAGGAAGCTGGCTAAAGAATGCAGGGAATACTTCAAGGAAGTGATCTCTAAAATAGATCTGGAAAGCGGAATGGAAGAGGCAGATAGATGTCTCAGGTGCAGGGTTCCGAGATGCGTCAAGGCTTGCCCGATAAATTTCCCGATTTCAGCCTTCTTAAAGAGCGTGGCGGAGGGAGATCTCAAAACAGCCTATAGGATAGCATTAACAATATCGCCAACCTTAGGGATATGCGGGAGGATCTGCGTCGGGTTCTGCGAAAGAGCTTGCACCTTAGGTCAGCTTAGTGGGAAGCCTGTGAGTATAAGAGCAGTGAAGCGCTTAGTTGCCGATATGTCATCGGCTGACGAAATTCTCCCCAAGACTAAGTCTCCTTCAGGATTTAGAGTTGCGGTAATAGGATCCGGTCCGGCTGGGCTTACAGCAGCATATCATCTCAAGATCCTCGGCCACGACGTAACGGTTTTTGAGGCTAGCAGGAGGCCGGGGGGAAGGTTGATTGATTCCATTCCAGAGTTCAGGCTTCCTTCTCATGTTGTTGAGAGAGAGATAGAGCTCGTGAAGAAGCTAGGTGTCGAAATTAAGACGGGCGTCAAAATCGGCCGCGATCTAACGTTAGACGACCTCTTTGAACAAGGATTTAATGCCATATTCATAGCGACTGGAGCGGGCAGATCAAAAATGCCTAGCATCAAGGGAATTAAGTTAGAAGGAGTCCACTCAGCATTGGAATTTCTCATGGATGTCAAGAAAGGCATGCTCAGAAAATTATCGGGCAAGGTTTGGGTGATAGGCGGAGGTGATGCGGCGGTTGACGCAGCTCGAACAGCCCTAAGGCTGGGAGCGGCGTCAGTGAAGATCATGTATAGAAGAAGTAGGAAGGAAATGCTCGCTAAAGATGAAGAGGTTAAAGAAGCACTCGAGGAAGGCGTAGAGATAATCTTCCTAAGCCAGCCTGTCGAGCTTATAGGTGAAAAAGGAAGGTTGCTAAAGATGAAGTGCGTAAAGATGAGGCTTGGAGAACCAGGACCTGATGGGAGGAGAAGGCCTGTGCCTATTGAGGGTTCAGAGTTCGAGGTTGAGGCAGACCATGTAATCTTCGCAACGGGCGAGAGGCCCTCAACAGACTGGATCTCGGATAGGGATGGGATAGAATTAACCGAGGATGATAGAATAAAGGTTAACGAAAAACTTGAGACGAGTAGGCACGGAGTTTTCGCTGGAGGAGACGTCATTCGAGGTCCCTCAATATTCACGTTCGCCACAGCCGATGGAATAAAGGCGGCAAGAGTAATCGATCGCTATCTTAGAGGCAGCTAACGATATTCTAAAACTACCATTACATGATCTCTTTCATATGGCTCGAGCGATAACACTTCTATTGGCTTGAGTCCATTCTTCTCCAAAATTTCTACCTCTCTCTTATAAATTATCTCTGGCTCCTGAATGCTATCAATGCTTCTGGCCTTTATTGCTAAGAATCCATAACCTCCGCTCTTCAGCATGAGTCTGGCGTTATCGGAGAAGAGCTTGGCCTGCTCAGGTTGAGCAACATCACAGTAAATGATGTCCACTTCTCCAACGATTGAGGCGTATGCTCCGGGCTTTCTCGCGTCGGCGAAGATTGGGACTATGTTCGGCCTCTTATCAGAGACGTTCTGCTTAAACTGAATCATAACTCTGGCAGCGAACTCAACGCCATAAAGTACTCCTTTCTTACCGATTATATCTGATACGTGGCTTGAGGTGGTTCCTGTAGCCGTCCCCAAGTAGAGAACCTTAGAACCGGGTTTGATGAACATATTTTTAAGGCCTCTCATTATCGCCGCCGCGAGCTTGCTTCGATAAGGTATCCAGCTTCGATACTCCTCCGATCCGATTCGGTAGAGTTTCTCACCATAGACCTGAGATCCCGGCACGAGATTCTTAGTCGCTAGAACCTTCCCACTTTCATCCCTTATCCAATATACTTCCTCAAACCTCTCATGGGGAATTAACTCAACCATTCTCTCTAACAGTTGTAGAGATAAACATCCTAATTATCTTTCTCACCTCTCATCTCCTTGATTATCTCAACCCCGGAACTCGTTCCAAGCCTGTCGGCGCCAGCTTCGAGAAACTGGATGGCGCTCTTCGCTGTTCTTATGCCTCCTGCTGCCTTTATTCTTACATGTGGTTGAAGAGTTTTTCTCAAAAGCCTCACGTCTTCGAGCCTTGCTCCGGAAGGGCCGAAACCTGTTGATGTTTTAACGTAGTCTGCTCCAGCTCTTTCAGCGATTTTCGCGGCAAGAATCTTCTCGTCTTCAGAAAGATAGCAGCACTCAATAATCACCTTTAAAATCCTTTCTCCAATGATGTTCTTAACTCCCCTTATCTCTTCTTCGACATAATTATATCTTCCGGACTTAAACATCGGCAGGTTCATGACCATGTCTATCTCCAATGCCCCCTCCCTAACTGCGAGCTCAGCTTCCCTAACCTTCGCCTCCATGAATGTCGATCCTAATGGAAACCCGGCGACCGTACACACTACTACATCCGAGTCCTTAAGTAGCTTAGATGCCAGGGGGACGTAAATTGGGTTCACGCATACGGCGGCGAAACAATACTCCTCAGCCTCCTCGCACAGTCTTTTGATATCGCTTTCAGAAGCGTCTGGCTTTAGAAGGGTGTGATCTATCCTTTTAGCTACTTGCTTCCAATCCATCACGAGGTAGAAATGCTTTGGAAGTTAATTTCTATTTCTCACTCTTTAGGATCTCAAAGGACCGTTACGCTTTTTGCCAAGTTTCTAGGTTTATCAGGATCATAACCTCGTTCAAGGGCGAGATAGTAGGCTAAGAACTGGAATGGGATGACATAGATTATCGGGCTTAAGACCTCGTTTACCTTCGGTAGCTCCATCCACCAGTCGGAGTTTTCTCGAAGTTCTTCATCTCCCTCAGTTCCAATGCAATATATCCTAGCACCCCTGGCCTTCATCTCCATGATGTTTCCGATTATGTGTTTGCGGGTTGAATCGCGCGGCGCTATAAAGAAGACCGGATATCCATCCTCGATGACGCTTATAGGCCCATGCTTGCTCTCTCCGGCAGGATAGGCTATACATGGTATGTAGCTTAGCTCCATTACCTTCAATCTGGCTTCGCGAGCGGTGGCATAATTTATCCCCCTCCCTAGGAAGAAGATGCTCCTTGCCCCCGCGAGCTCTTTGGCCAGTTCTTGAACAGGCTCGGCTGAGATCTTAAGTGTCTTCTCAACGAGTTCAGGAAGTCTTTTAAGTTCGTCCTTAAGTTCATCCAGCTCATATTGAGCTAGCTTACCCCTCTTTCTGGCTAAGCGTATAGCAAGCTGGGCCAAAACGGTTAATTGAGCAGTAAAAGTCTTCGTCGCTGCAACACCTATCTCTGGACCGGAGTTTTGTAAAACATATGCTCTTGAAACTCTCGTCAAAGTTGATCCGACAACGTTCGTTACTGCCAGTATAGTCGCCGCGCTCATTCTAGCGTGATCCACCGCCGTGAGGACATCCGCGGTTTCTCCAGATTGACTTACCGCTAGTATCACAGTATCCACTCCAATCGATCTCCCATAGTTCTCGATGAACTCCGATGCTATGATAGGCATGATGTTTAGCCTCGCGACTTTAGAGAACATGTAAGAGGCGGCGACGCAAGCGTTATATGAGGTTCCAGCAGCCAGGAGGAAAATTTCCTTGCTTCGGTCAAGAAACTCTGTGATAAGGTCGAGGTACTTCTCCTGAGTCTTTAATGCTTCCCTAATTGTGTAGGGTTGCTCATAAATCTCCTTAAGCGTGAAATGCGGATGTCCAGATTTCTTCGCTAGCTCTAAGGTCCAATTTAGTTCATTGATCTTTTTCCTGACATCTGCTCCCGAGTCCAGTTTGTAAACCTTGACTTCCGAGGGAGTGATATAACCTACTTCACCATTATCCACGAAGATTACCTTCCGAGTGTGTTCGATAAAGGCCGTAACATCGCTTGCCGCGAAGGTCATTCCATCGGCTAAGCCCAAGACTAAAGGTGATTCATTTCTCGCAAAAACTATCTTATCAGGTTCATCGGCTGAGATCACGGCCAGAGCATAGCTTCCCCTAAGTCTTTTAGCAGCAGCCATGACCGCTTGAAGTAAGTTCTTTCCCGCCTTCAGCTGTTCCTCGATCAGGTGGGCTATGACCTCTGTGTCGGTCCTAGACTTAAATTCATGTCTCTTATCAAGAAGCTCCTCCTTAAGCTCAAGGAAGTTTTCTATAACCCCATTATGTACGATAGCGATTCTTCCTTCGCAGTCGAGATGTGGATGAGCGTTAACTTTGTTCGGAGCTCCGTGAGTTGCCCACCTGGTATGAGCAATTCCCGTGTATCCGGGAAGGTCATCTAGGTTCATTCTTTCATGAATTTCATCTATTTTCCCGGCATCCTTCTTGACGTGAATCACTCCGTCATCTACTGTCGCTATTCCAGCTGAATCATATCCTCTATACTCAAGTCTTTTCAAGCCCAGGTGAAGTATAGGTGCCACGAGCTTCCCCTTAGATATACAGCCTATAATTCCACACATCTGTCCTTATGTCTTTTAAGTCTTCTACTTTTAAGCCTAACTCTTCTAGAGAAATCCTGTTGCCCGATTCTAGAGGCTAGAATCTAATGTGCCTCAAGTCTTCCGGCTATATATGCTTGGCCGACTGCGGTCCCGCCGTCTCCGGGCGGAATAAGTCTATTTACATACACCCTAAGGCCTGATGCCTCTTCTATAGCCTTCAGGATCACCCGATTGACCGCTGCTCCTCCGGAGACGTATATCCTCTTAGCTTCCTCCTCTAGCGCGTTTTCAGCGGCGATTCTACCAAGGCATGCCCCTAGGATATATTGAACAGTATATGCTAAGTCTTTTCGAGGATTATCCAGATTGTCCACTATGGTCTTCATGATCTCTCCGGTCATTATCAAGCCGAAGGTGCCATAGCTCGCCAGGAACTCGTCGATCGACTTCACCAAAAGTCTTCCATTCTCCGAGGCATTCTCCAACATTATCGCAGGCTCCCCCTCATAAGATCTCTCAAGACACAGATTCAAAAGAGCTGAGACGCTATCCAAGAACCTTCCAGCACTTGATGTGAGCGGCCCTCTGTTCTTTCTAATGAGATTCATAACCGCTTTCAGCTCTCTCTCCCCATACTTGAACCCTTTCAAGAGACCGCGTTTTCGGAGAAAGCTCTCAACTTCCTCAACCTCCATAAACTTTGATAGGATTGACGCGAGCATTCTCACAGGCCTCAGCGTCGCCAGATCTCCTCCAGGCATAAGAGAGTATTCCAAGGAACCCTTACGCTCGAATTTCTCACCATTCCATATGATTATCTCCCCGCCCCATATGGTCTTATCCAGCCCATATCCCGCTCCATCGATCATTATCCCGACTGCCGGGTTTTCAGGATCATGGCCTGCTTCGGCCATAACCGATGCGAAATGTGCAAAGTGATGTTGAACGAGCTTAAGCTCAAAGCCATTTTTTGAAGCGTACTTCTCGGCCGCCGCTCTCGAGTGGTAGGCTGGATGGAGATCGGCTACCACCACGGGATTCCTTTTCCTCAGGTCATAGCATTTAGATAGAAAGTTAATGTTTTCCTCGTGTTCCCCTAATACTCTCAGGTTATCCATGTCACCCGAATACGGCGCCAAGATCATCTTGTCATCAAATCCTATCGCTCCATTAGTCTCTAGATCTCCGCCGAAAGCTATAGCACATCTACTAAGCTTGTACTTCAACCTGATCACTCGGGGTGCGTAACCTCTTCCATATCTCAAAATAACGGTCCCACCATGTGTCGGCCTGACAACCGAGTCATCAATCCTGTGAACTATCCTTCTATTATGCGATAGAATGTAATCAACTATTCCCGTTAAATCCTTTAGCTTTGAGTCATCGCTAATCATAGGATCGCCGCGAGCATTTCCACTAGTCATTATCAAGAACTTGTCTTTTGCCTCCTTTAACAGGAGATAGTGTAAGGGGGTGTATGCGAGCATGATCCCTAAGGTTCTGAGAGAAGGAGCGACATAATCAGAGACAGGGCTTTCAGGCTTTTTAGGAAGCACTATTATCGGCTTAACGCATCCCGTAAAGATCTCCACAAGGTCTTTGGGAATCTCGACAAGCTTTTCAGCAACTTTGAGATCCAAAGCCATAATAGCAAACGGTTTTCTAGGTCTCTTCTTCCTTCTCCTAAGCTTGAGCACCACGTCATCATCGCTCGCGAGGCAGGCTATATGATAACCTCCTATTCCTTTAACGGCGATGATATTTCCGTCATCTATTAAACTCGCAGCTTTAGATATTGGGTCCTCGATATCCAATTTCCTCAATTTTTTATCAAGAAGAAAGATCTTCGGGCCGCACTCCGGACAGCTTATCCCTTGAGCGTGATATCTTCTTTCATTCCACAGATCCCGGTATTCTTTGAGGCATTTCTCGCAGAGGGGGAAATCTCGCATGGCTGTGTTCTCCCTGTCGTAAGGTGGTTTGTAAAGCATCGAGTATCTTGGACCACACCAGGCACAACTGTTAAAGGGATACCGGTACCATCTACTCTTTGGATCTAGTATCTCCTCGAGGCAGTGCTCGCACATCGCTAAATCTTGAGGAATCTCAGATGCTAGAACTATTTCCCTGCCGCTTTTTAAGATGACGAAGTCGTTGAGGTCGAGAGGTTTTACCTCCTTTATCTCAAGAACTTCCAACTTAGCTGGTGGAGGATGCCTTTCGTGAAGCTGCCTCAGAAATTCATCGACTCTGCTCCCGTCTCCGGCTTCAGCATGTATCTCAACTTCGCCTCCTCCAAGGTTTCTCACGTATCCGTTTACTCCTGAGAGCTTCGCCAGTCTTCTGATGAACGGCCTGAAGCCCACGCCCTGAACCATCCCAGCGACATAGATCTTAACAGCCTTCATGAAATTAGACTGATTAAAATGAAAAATGCGACAAAATATAGGTTATCTGAATCCAGGTTAGCGCTTCTACTCTCGGAGGATCTTCAGCCGGATTGCGTGAACTGAGCATGAGATGCATGGATCATAGTTTCTTATCGTGGTTTCAACGATTTGCTGAGCTTTCTCCTGAGACCCCTTTAGAATGAGGTCCCCAACTTTGAGGATGTCCTCTTCCATGGCCGCATAATTTTGGGCTGTTGGCGGAATTATGTCAGCATATACAATTCTACCTTTCTCATCTATCCGATAATGGTGATAGAGCATCCCCCTAGGAGCCTCAACTATGGCCGCTGCCTCACCAGCTTTAATAGCTGCCTCTATATATGGCTGAGAAGGCTCAGAATATTCCTCGACGAGCCTTTCTATCTCGAGTATTGAGTGAAGGGTTTCAGCGGCTCTAGCGATAATGCTTTGATAAGTGTTCTTAAGAGGCGGCTTGTATCCAGCTTCTTCTAAGATATCCTTGACCTCGGGTGAGATGAGCTCATAGTTTAGGTTAAACCTAGCGATCGGCCCGGTTATGTAAGCTCTCCCGTTCCTCAGCTTGTAGTGAAAGGCGTTGGAGTAGATCTTCTGTTCCATTTCGATGTTCTCTTTCAGCTCCTCCTCCGGGAACTTCCAACCCAGATTATTTGCGACGGCTCCTTTCAAGATCGGATACTCATCATCCCCTTTCAGCGACATGACCACCATATCATATTCTACCTCGGGTATCGGCAGATTGAGGACGAATTCGAGAAGTTTCTTTCCCTTCTTCTTTACATCATTGAAGCTGCGGGAGAGAGGTTTAAGCTCTTCCTTCTCTATTCTTCGGTGAAGTCCTCCCACCCTAAATCCTACAGGGTGCACGGGGCGGCCGCCGAGAATCTCTATCGCCATGTTGCCCCAGCTTCTAACGGCCATCGCATCTTTAACGAAATTTGGATGATCTTTTGCCATGTCAAGGGCTGATGGGTATCCTAAGAAGTCTGGGGCGTGGAGAAAGGCGAAGTGCAGGACATGGCTCTCGATCCACTCTCCATGGAATGCTATCTTCCTGAGTATGTTTATCTCATCTGGAACCTGGATCCCGAGGATCTTCTCCATTGCCCTGCTCGCTGCCATCACGTAAGCCAGCGGACATATGCCGCAGATCCTAGCCGTCAGATCAGGTGCCTCAAGATAGGATCTTCCTTGAAGGAATGCTTCAAAGAATCTAGGAGGCTCGAAGATGTTCACCTCGACATAGTCTATCTTGCCGCCCTTAACCTTAACCCATACGCCTCCCTCTCCCTCAACTCTCGCTAGCTGCTGAACTCTTATTTCGAAACTCTCATTTCCGCTCATATTTCATCATGAACCTCCTTACGGGCTCAGCCCATCCACTAATGTTTCTCAATCTTAAGGCTATTTCATCCTTGGTGAGTTCTATTTCCTCAAATCTGCTGGCGAGAGCTTCTGGCTTGGGATC
>CAZILE010000037.1:0-8387 GCA_964540045.1 uncultured Nitrososphaeria archaeon
AAGCACTATGGTCATTATGGATGTTCGGCTCACCCGGTTACCAGCCTCCGATTGCCGGAGCTTAATCTAATAACGTGGAGGATTGAGGTGATTGCGGGTTTCATATCTTTAGACCGGCTTAGGTCTTCTAACAAGAACCACGACCACTACGACGACGACAACAACTATTATTCCGCCTATCAATAGCAAGGGGATCAATGGACCGAGCTCTAGTGCAGCGGCCGTGGTTTCAGAGATGGTTGTCGTCTCTTTAGGCGGTTTAGGAGGTTTGGGCGGAGAAGGCTTCGTCGTCTCAGTTGCAGTGGGCTTACCTATGGTCGTCTCATAGGTGATCGTCTTTGTTATCGTCTTCGCTGGAAGCGTAATGGTCTTGGTGATAGTCGTTCCTGGAGCGCTGATCGTCTTAACGGCCGTTGTCCCCGCTCTCTCTATTGTAGTCGTATAGGTTGTTCCCGGCTTAGTAGTCGTCTTGGTGACGGTTACGGGCTGAGTTACGAAAAGCGTAGGCATGGTGATTACTGTTCCTTTGAAGGTGAAGCCCGGGAAAGCAATGAAGATGACTGTCGGCTCGCTTGCCTCGAACCTATTGATTACCGTGATCGTTATGGCCTGACAATATTCTCGAATCTCACCGTATATTGGGATTGGTAATGCCATGACCGTGCTTATAGGGCCGACAACCATGGTCGTCGAAACTGTAACGTAGTCGAAGCCAGTGGTCGTTCGGGTGGTCCCTCCCTCAACCCGGGTGATCGTCGTTTCATAGGTGGCGGCGGGGATTGTAAAAGCGGTGGTTACTCCCGGAAAGCTCGCCCCTGGAACTGTTATCACGGTTCTAGGCTCACCTTCTATCACCATTACGCACTCTTGATTAGGCCGCTTCTCGATGTAAACCACCTTATATCCTCCGTGAACTACGGTCGCTATCCCGGTCGTCCCAGGTTTCTTTATGATTTTAGTCGTGGTCACCGGGGGCAGGGTGATTACCGTGGTCGTCGTTGTTGTAACCACCTGCTGGGCTAAACCTACGGAGAGAACCCCTAAGATCACTGCCAGCACGATCAACTGGGGCAAGAACTTACTCTTCACACCCATAACCCCCCTTAAGACTCAGTAAAAGAGTTCATTGATTTAATTTAAAACTTCCCGCAGCTCGATCTTGGCCAAATCGATGTCATGACATGTTCTGAAAGAGCTCAGGTGACCGGCGGATTCAAATTCTTATCTCCATGAATATGAAGATGTCTTTAGGGAAATTGGAGTCAAAAGTCAGCCGGTTGAAGACGGGTGTGAAGGGGGTAGATAACCTTCTCGAGGGAGGTATTCCTGAAGGCTTTCTCGTCGCGGTTACCGGCGAGCCTGGATGCGGGAAGACGATCTTCTCGATCCACTTCATAAACCAGGGAATAGTCGAGGGGGACAAGTGCATCTATGTAACCACGGAGGAAAGCCGCGAGTCTATCATGAAGCAAGCATCTCAATTCAACATGGATTTCAAGAAGGCTGCGGAGGAGGGAAAGCTGATAGTAATTGACGCGCTAATGGGGAGGGAGGATAAATGGAGCCTCCATTCTCTGGATATGGAGGCATTGGTAGAGAAGATAATTGAGGCGAAGAAAGAGCTTGGATATGGCAGGGCTAGGGTTGCGATCGACTCGCTCTCAGCCTTCTGGCTTGACAGACCTGCTATGGCGAGGAGATATAGCTACTATCTCAAGAAAGTCTTATCTAAGTGGAACTTCACGATCCTCGCCGTTAGTCAATACGCGATAACTACTGCAGAGAGCTTTGGGTGGGGGATAGAGCACATCGCGGATGGGATAATAAGGTTTAGGAGAATCTTGAGGGGGGGTGAGCTGAAGAGATTTGTAGTGATCGAGAAGATGAGGCAGACAAATCATAGCAGATATCTTCATGAGATAGATATTAGACCGGGTGAGGGGTTAGTGGTCCTCAGGAGGGCTGAGAGGAGGGTCGAGGACTATAGGCTCCCCTCAGAAGTCATGAAAAGAATTAAAGAAGCCAAGCGGAGGGCCGAGGACATCCTATGAACTGGGAGCAAGTGAGGCTACATTATTCCAGACCAGAAGTTAGGCAGGAAATTGCTGAATACTGTAGGAAAAGATGGGTTGCGATACACTGCGAGAAGAAGGATTCAAAGGGCTCTCAGCTCATGATAAGATATAGTCATGGGAGAGTCCCGCTTACGATATCGAATAAAGATGACATCTCAAGGATATTGGAAGAATACTCGAGGCTGAGGCCGAGAGCATTCTATGCGACCGCCCACATCTATAAGAGAATCGAGTCGATCGATGATGTAATGGATCGTGGGGAAATCCTGAGGTCGGCTCCAAGCTGGGATGTAGACTCGAAGGATGGAGATTGGAGAAAAGTTGTCAAGAAGGCGCTAGAGATAGTTGAGATATTAGAGAGGTGTCGCATATCTAGATCAGTTTTCTTTAAGTGGAGCGGGAGGGGAGCTCATGTTCACGTGAACCCTGACGCATTTAGCGAAGAAGTCGTGAAGAAAATCGACCCGCTCGACATAGCCTATTCCGTAACGCAATATGTGATAAACAGGATTGAACCCGGAAATGGGGTCATTGTCGAAAACAAGATAGATATTCAGAGGGTCTTCACCGCACCCCTCTCATTACATCGATCAGTAGACCGCGTCGCGGTATGTGCTCCGCCCGAAGAGCTTGAGAACTTTCACATAAGCTGGACTGATCCAGAATCGTACAAGCATTTTCCAGACTCTTGGCGGAGGTTTGAGGATGGAGAGGGAGATGAGCTCGCTGAGAAGGCCTACGCGGCGATCGGCCCATACATAGCAGGAAGACCTAGAAGAAGGCGGAAGCATAAGCCCCTAGATCAAGAGATCTTGGAGGCGTTCAAAAAGTTCGGGCTATAATATTAGCTCTAGAATCACCGCAAGCAGGTCTCCGACTAGAACATAGAAGATGAACCCTATTGTGATCGATATCAGTAGGGGAAGACCCGGGGTCATCCAGCAATCATCTCGTTTAACCTCCTCGAACTCTAGGTCGAATAGCTTGAAATCGAAGAATCTCCTTCCCTCACGCTCGGTCTCGAGCGGAAACCAGAACTTTCTCCGGCTTGCATCTTTTACACGTATCCCGAAAAGCATGGCGGCGACCTTTCGCGAGGCTTTCTCATGCTCAAATCCATCGAAGATCTTTTCCCCTCTTGCTAGAGAGATTAGATTCCAGATAAGGAATATCGGTAAGAGGACAAGCGAGATTAGGAGGCCGTTTGAGAGCGTTGCCAGCCCTGTGAAGGGGTGAAGCTTCATCGGAGGATAGTATATTGGAAGGCTGAGCGAGACCACCGCTATGGCCTTAGCATCAGCCCCTCCATAGAGACCGAAAAAGTAGAAAGCGAAAGCAAGACCCGCGGATAATGCTATCGAGATTGTGGCGCTTAATGCTAAGCTGAGGCTCCAACTGTAGATAAGATCCATTATTGTTAGGAGACCTCCGGCGGCCCCGCAGGAGATCCAGACCCAGTCATCTACTTCTCTTTCAATCCAATCCTTGTAAGAGGCGTAGACGAGCCCCGAGGCGGGTATCAGGATTCTAATTAGGGTGAATAAGCTTGTATTCAAGGCTTTCTTAACCCTCCACTACCCTATCGAACTTCTTCATGATAAGCGGTATTGTTTCAAGCAGATCCGTAGCGATTATATGAAAACCAAGCCTCTCAGCCGCTAGCTCTCCAGCCTTCCCGTTAATCCAAGCCGCTGAGGCAGCAGCCTTGAAGGGCTCAACCCCCCATGCGAGAAAGGCCGCAACGATCCCGGATAGAATGTCCCCGGTTCCGCCCGTGGTCATAGCGGGTGATCCAGACTTATTTACCGCGGCTTCAACACCATTTGAGACCACGTCAACTCGACCCTTCAATAATATGGTGATGTCATTTTTCTTTGCTTGCTCGATGACTATTTTCACTCGGTCCTCGAGGGATCCTGAAACCTCCACTCCGAAAACTCTTTTGAATTCTCCAGCATGAGGCGTCAGAACCACTCTTTTACCACTAACGCGTTTTAGGATTTTTGGGTAAAGTGCTCCTGCGTCGAGGACCATCCCCTTCCCAAGAGCTGCGGCTTCATCCACCACAAGCTCTATCCCAGGCTCGCTTCCGGATTCCAGCCCCGGGCCGATTACGAGGGAGTCCGCTCTCGGAAGCAGCTTCAGGATCCTTCTCGCCGCACCCCTCGTGAGCTTCATGTCTGTTAATGGCATCACTATCACTGCGGGTGAGAGCGCTCTAATCGATAGAGCAGTCTTCTCGGGGGCCGCGATGTAGGCCAGATCTGCTCCGCATCTCAGGGCGGCCATGGCTGCTAAGAATGGGGCTCCATGGTACATCCAGCTCCCGCCCACTACGAGAACCACTCCATTCTCTCCCTTATGCGAGTTAGCCCTCCGAGGCTTAACGCATCCTCTTACGAAGTCTTCATCAACGGGCTTATACATTTAGTGAAGAAGTATACTAGGTGATATATTAGGCCGCCTGCTGACGTGGGATAAAATTAAATGGGGAGAAAATTGGCGCCTATTTCTTCTTAGATCCGCCCTTCTTTGGCGAAATCGTTATCTCAATTGTACTGACGCTTCTCGGCCTTCCGTCCTGACCGACCCTGCCCTCCTCGGTTCCGATGTTCACGTTCTCGATCTCCGCGTCCTGCATGAACCTCCTTGTAACCACTTGGGCTACGTCAACTGCCTTACTTATTGCTCTTCCACGAGCCTTCAAGACAACTCTCCTCCCCTCAGCGAGGGGCATCGTCGTCGCCAAAACGTAATTCATCGTCGGCTTTCTCCCAACAAGGATAACGGCTTCAGATGCTTCGCTCATTCAATCACCTCGCACAGCCTAAATCGGAAACCAGAACATTAAATATTTTTCTAGAATAGATTACCCACCTACTTGACGAGATTAAAAGGTTTGCCTTTCTCGAGAACTTTAGCTGGTATTCTAGCCTTCCACCTCGCGAGAAATTTTACATCATCATTTCTATCTCTTAGATTGTCTGGGAGCATTCTTGGGATCTCATCTCGAATAGGGTACCATCTACCACATTTCCCGCAAAATAGGATTCCATTAACGATCTCAATTCCCCAGCATTCACCGCATCTCGTCGGCTCCTCCATTTCCTCGATCCACTTAGACGAGTAGCCGCAATAGAGTTCGCACCTCTCCGGCTTTAACTCAACCTCGATCTGCCTACTCTCGAATACGTGAAGCTCTAGGGGGAAGTTCTTACAGATGGGGCAGGCAAGCAGGTCCATCAGCCGATATTTCATTCAATAGAAAGTTAAGGGTGAGGCGGAATTAAGGTTTATCTATGAACCGTTAAGCGACCTGTTAGGCGGAGATCTTGAGCGGTGAGATTAAGATCACCCCAAAGAGCTTTCTCCCGGTAAGCCTCTCTCTAGTCTTAAGCTGGTTTCTAACCTCATTATCCATGGGCGTTAAGCTGAGTTATCCACCCCCCATCATAACTCCTGTTGAAGAACCCGCGCCAACCGCTCCTCCAGGCGAGGCTTTATCCAGCCCAGCACCCTATCTCAATATGATTCTGATTGTTGGTTTGATAACCGCTTCAGGCTTGATGATGTTATATCTGGCTAGGAGGATGCGGAAGTTCTTCCGACTATTGGTGGGATCCCTTATCTGGTTGATCTCATTCAGCGTAACGGTAATTTATGTGATCAACATTTCTCTTGCATTTGACTGGACTATACTCAGGTTCTGGCTCCCTCTAAGTGCTTTAGTAGCTTCCATAATCACTTACCTTATGCTTGAGAGAGGCGAATTAATCTCGTCTATCTCAGCTGCATACATCTCCTCCGGGGCCGGGGCGATCATAGGGATGAGCATCCCATATTGGACCTTCCTAGTCCTTGTCCTAGGGATCTCCGCCTACGATGTCTTCGCAGTCTATAAGGGTCATCTCTCAACCCTGACCAAGGAGGAGGCAATATCCTTGAAGGGATTAACGGTTGAGCTGGATAACCTCGTGATAGGGCTTGGAGATCTCTTTTTCTACTCTCTTAGCGTCTCCGCGATATTGTGGCACATGAAGACCGTTCCAGCCCTTCTCGCGACGGCATCCATTCTCATCGGATACGCGGTAACGCTCCTTCTTCTCAAGAGAAAAAAAATGCTTCCAGGCCTTCCAATACCCCTCCTTTTAGCCCTGGGCTCCGCGCTGTTGGCCAAACTCATTATAGACTTAGCTTAAGAAAAGCAGGACGAGGATTACGGTTGTCAAGCGATCATTATATATATTATTGGTCGATTGATGGACGAGATCTTCGCGGGTTCCGTCAATTTGATGGGAAAATGTGTAAATAATTATAAATTAGTCTACTTTTAGATGCGTAGCCTGGCATGCGGATGGCTTCAGAGGCATCAAGCCTGATACCAAGAGTAGAGAAGATGACGATCGAGGGTTTCAAAGAGTCATTTAGGAGAATCTTGAAGCTTAAGGAAAGGTGCGGTCTCCAGCCAGTGCTCGACAATCCGCCAGACCTTCTGGAGCGAGCGAAGCTTTACGCCACGAGATATAGGAACGGGTCTCTAGGCTGGGCGTCGAACATCTGGCATCGAGCTGAGGCTGGGACAGCGGTCATCGAGAAGGATGAAGATCTGAAATGGGAGCACAAGCTCCTGATGCGAAGGGTCCTCGAGCATGTGCTGGCTCAGGGGCCGCTGATCAAGGTTGATGGCATTCTAGGAAAGCCGGGAAGCAGGGTTGAGCTCAGATGCAGGCTTTACTGCGATCCCCAGTTTCCGGATATAGCGTATAGGTGGAGCCAGATAGCATTCCCAGGAGATCCAGCAAAGAAGCCTGATGTGGAGTTGCTAAATATACCGCATTATCTCGGGAACCCGGTTAACCCGGAGACTGGGCACCTGCTGATGGTCTTGAGATTTCCAAATCACGACTTCACCATAGTTACATGCTCCTCCTATCAAGGAGAGGTTAAGAAAGGATTTCTAAGCCACTGGATACTTCACGTCTACAAAAGAGGTGGAATTGGGGAGCACGCAGCTCTCAGAGAGTTCACAGTAAAACGAAAGGATGGAGGAGAGAAACGAGTAGTTCTCTGTATCTGGGGGCTGACGGGCTCGGGTAAGTCGACACATGGACTATACATCTGGGATAAAAGGAATATCGACGTCTATGTCGAGAGGTTTGGAATGAACCCGCTCGACTACGTAAAGGATCAAGAAATAAAGAATGATGACATAATAGCGATCTTTGAGGATAGAGTATTCGGCTCTGAGCGGGGCTCGTGGACGAAGACTGAGGACGTTACTGAAAGACAGGTTGCTATCTGGAAGGCTGCCATGTCTCCGAGAGCTCTTCACGAGGATACAGAATTTGATGAGAGGGGCTATCCATCTCTTGCTGGGAGGCTTTATCAATATCATGGCATGTTCAACAAGAATGCTAGATCCGTCTTCTTCCTAGAAGACACCGGCTACTTTAGAGGGGATGTCGAGTCAAGCGGGCCCATGAACATGGCCGTATTCCTCTCGCCCGGATACTTCACGGACTACGCCTGGGTCAGGATTAACGATCCGGCACTTGCGGCAAAGGTCCTCGCTGACGGGAGGACAGTAGGTCATCCAGCCCAATCAAAGGACGCTGTTGGAGTAATCTTCTCGACGAGATACTGTAAGCCATTCACGATGGGCGTCTCCTCAACGAAACATGTTCTCAGATTTTACGAGATGCTTAGGAAGAGGATTGAGAGAGGCGACCCAGTAGAAGTTTATCAGTTTAACACGACGGGCCGGATTATCGCGGAGTACCGGTGGGTAAAGACCAGGCTCGGAGATGAAGAGATTGAGATACCCCAACCGGTCTTCCAGCGAGAGGCTGATGGATCTATGAAGCCTGTTGGCGGAACATCTCCGACAATCGAGGAGACGGAGTTCTTCATCCTCCAAGCCGCTCGAGGGGCTGTTGAATATGAGCCTCATCCGGTTTGGGGCGAGAAGGTCTTAGTCCCTGTCGAGGTTGAAGGGCTACCGAAGGAGAGACTTAGACAACTTCAGCCGACAACTTATCTCTCAATAAACGAATTTAAGAGGCTCTTGAACGCACAGATAAAGTTGAGCAAGTATCATCTAGATAGGCAGTGCCCCGGCCTCCCACCCGAAATTTACAACGCTATGGATTTCTAAAACCATCCCAAGCCTAATTCTTGATATGGAAGTATAAATTAAGCGGCAGAGCTGTTACGAAAGAGATCCAACCCTGATTAAGACGAACCTAGGAGGTTTTCTACCCTTACTCGTATTTTCACTTCATCGTTGATCTTTGAGAAATGGGTGAATCTTCC
>CAZILE010000038.1:0-8325 GCA_964540045.1 uncultured Nitrososphaeria archaeon
TTTTTCTCCTAGCCTCTTCGAGAGTTTTTAAATCAGCCTCAACCATCTTCCAAATATCCCGAACCCCACCTTAATTAACATTTTAACGAAATTGGCATACTAAAGACTCTTTCCGAAGCAGGCTTAACGAAGAAATTTAGGCAGCTTTATCTGCCTATATCTCAATAATGAGTGTTCTTGACCTAGCCAGATCTAGAAGAAGCGTCCGAATCTATAGCCGAGACCCCATCCCCTTAGAGGACTTGAGATATATCTTGGAGGTCGCTCACAATGCTCCATCCGGAGCTAACAGGCAGCCATGGAGATTTTTGGTAATTCGAGACCCGGGAAGGAAGAAGGCTATCCGAGATGTGTGTGAAAAGCTTGAAAAACGCTTCCACGAATCGGCGGATTTGGAATTTAAGAGATGGCTTAAAGAGCATGGCATAAGCTGGAGGAAGAGCTTCCTCACCGACGCTCCTGCTCTCATACTCGTCTTTGGGAAGACGGATGAACCTTACTGGGTTGAGAGCGTCTGGATATCGATCGGCTACATGCTTCTTGCTGCTGAGGAACTCGGATATTCAACCTTAACCTATACGCCGCCTGAGATAAAGTGGGCGAACGAGTTGCTGAGAGTTCCTGAAAACTATGCTCTCCAAGCAATAATACCTGTTGGAAGACCGGCGGAGCCCCTCAAGCCTAAGGAAAGATATAGGCTAGAGGAAGTTCTTCATCTTGAGGAATGGGGTGGCAGGCTCGATCTCTCAGCTTGAGGAAGCCTCTAGATTTACTCCCGTTGAAGCTATCTTCTTTGATATTAGAAAAGCCTTAACAACCTCGATTAAGATGAAGACGAGTAGGCAGCAGGCGGCTATTATGAGAAGGTCATTTAGATTTGGCAAGGTTATCCTAAACGCCTCCCGCACTGAGGGTATGTTCAGCAGGAACGTTATCAGAAAAGCCTCCCACAGAACCGCGAGAATGAGGACCTTGTGAGGGGGAGCTCTGAGGGTTGAGAACCTAAGAGATCGGCAGCTGAGAGCGACGACGAGTTCCAAGAAGATGAAGGTTAGAAAGATCAGGGTCATGGCCCTCACCTCCCCGCCGACCCCATACTCGAAGAAGTAGAGGAAGAGCAGGAGAGGAGAGATCACGACGGGTATCGCGATCAGAAGCGGCAAGACCTCCTTGCTGAAAATAGACTCTCTGGGGTCTCTGGGCGGTCTATCCATGACATCCGGCTCCGAGGGCGAGACTCCTAAAGCCAGAGCAGGCAGACCATCGGTCGCCAAGTTTATGTAAAGTATGTGCGCAGGAAGCAGGGGAAGAGCGAACTCGCGGAATACGTATATTGAGATCAGAGCGCCAATTGAGAGGACGACTATCTCAATTAAGTTACATGAGAGGAGGTAAACAAGATACTTCTTGATGTTATCATAAATCCACCTCCCGAGCTCGATTGCTTTAACGATCGTCGCAAAATTGTCATCGAGGAGGATCATATCCGAGGCCTCCTTAGTTACCTCGGTTCCCGTTATCCCCATGGCCACCCCTATATCCGCCTGCTTAACGGCGGGGGCGTCATTCACTCCGTCCCCGGTCATTGCTACGACTTCCCCTCGCCTCTTCCAAGCTCTGACGATCTTGAGCTTATGCATTGGAGAGACCCTAGCGTAAACCGTAACTTTATCAACTATCTTCTCGAGTTCTTCATCCTCGATCTTCTCGAGTTCCCTCCCGGTCAGCACGATATCGCCCTCCTCATAGATACCCATCTGTTTCGCAATCGAGACCGCCGTGAGCTTATGATCGCCCGTTATCATTATCGGTTTTATTCCGATTCTCTTACAAGTCTTCACAGCTTCCATGGCCTCCTCCCTAGGAGGATCTATCATCCCCATCAAGCCGAGAAATATCATCTCCTTCTCGACTTCGTTCCTAGAAGCATTTTTGTTCAGCTGCTTATAGGCGAACGCTAGGTTTCTAAGCGCTTCAGACGCAAAGCTTTCATTAACTTTGAGAATTTCCTCTCTCTCGCGGTCTGTTAGCTCTTTGACCTCATTTCCCACTTGAATATATTTACATCGTTCTAAGATAATCTCCACGGCTCCCTTCATGAAAGCTACCAACTCACTGTGCTCCAGCTTATGTATCGTGGTCATCCTCTTCCGCTCCGAGCTGAACGGAATTTCGTCAATCCTAGGATACTTAGTGCGAATTTCCCTCTGCCTAAAGCCAGCTTTTTCGACTGCGGCGATCAAAGCGCCTTCCGTTGGATCGCCTTCAACCTTCCATCCATCCTCACCTCTGGTAAGCTTGGCATCATTACAGAGAACTGCTCCCATCATCAGAAATCTGAAGGCTTGACTTTCCTGATCATACACTCCCTTGAGCTCGCCCTTAGGTTCATACCCCGTCCCAGTAACCTCGATCACCTGTCCATCAACGTAGATCCTCCTAACGGTCATCTCGCCCTTAGTCAAGGTCCCAGTCTTATCCGAGCAGATGACAGTTACACAGCCAAGGGTCTCGACGGCGGGCATCCTCCTGACCAGCGCATTCCTTTTAGCCATCTCCCTCATCCCGATCGCTAGAGCCCCCGTAACTATCGCTGGAAGGGCTTCTGGGATGACCGCGACGGCTAAGGCTGTTGCAAAGAGCATTACCTCGATGATCGTCCCTAGGGCGATATATCCTACTATGAGAAGATCTTCGAGGATCAGGCTTATGGCTATGGCCAGACATACCCCCACTACGAGTTTTCCCAAGATGCCTCCAAGCTCGCTCATCCTCTTCTCAAGAGGCGTTTCGGTGATCTCGATCGCCGTAACTTCCCTAGCGATCTTCCCGAGCTCTGTCTTCATCCCGGTTGCGACAACGACCGCCTTTCCCTTACCATAAGTTACCGTCGTCCCAGCATAGAGCATACACCTTCGATCATGGAGCGACGCATCCTTAGGAACGGGCTCAACCTGCTTGAGAACAGGAGTCGACTCGCCCGTGAGCGAGGCCTCATTAGCTTGAAGATTGATGCTCTCAATTATCCTACAGTCGGCCACAACCCTGTCTCCGGCGCTAACGATTATTAGATCGCCTGGGACGACTTCCTTGGCCGGAATAATTTTTTCAACCCCATCTCTGAGCACTACGACCGTTGGGGTGAGCATCTTTCTAAGCGCTTCGATCGCTCTCTCAGCTCTATACTCTTGAACGAAACCGAGGGTTGATGCGGCTATTACTATCGCGAAGATGAGCACACTATCCACTGGGAACTCGCCCTCGATTACAGAGATCGCGTAAGAGATCACTGTCGCCGCGAGCAAGATCAGGATGAGTGGGCTCTTGAACTGCTTAACCCAAATCACGAGCGCTGAGATCCTTTTTTCAGCTACGAGCTCATTATATCCATATCTCTTGAGCCTATGACGGGCTTCCTCCTCGCTTAAGCCGCTAGTCCCCGTTCCGAGCTTATCTAAAACCTCATCAGCGGAGAGGGAATGAGCGTCCTCCAGCTCCACGAGAAGCCCCCTTTAAGATCCAAAGCGAGTATCCTTAAAACCTTACCATAAGCCAAAAGGCTCAAGAATGAGAAAAGATGTTTACGGAGACCTTGCGTTAGTTTAGCTCTCACTAAAGACCTCTGTATATTCGAAGAGCTCTTCAGGTACTCTTCGAAGCTGTCCAACAACTTCATCAAGCTTAACGGGAACTATCTCGGTCCCGCGCAAGACCACAGCATAACCGAACTTCTTCTCTTTCACTAGATCAACCGCCTTGTAGCCGAGCTTAATTCCAAGAACCCTATCGAAGGCGTTTGGCGGCCCCCCTCTCTGAATATATCCAAGAACCGTTGACCTAACCTCCTTCCCTGTGCGCTTCTTAATTTCATCCTCTAAAAACTTCGCTATTCCACCCAACCTAACATGCCCAAACTCATCTCTCTCAGCAGCCGCGATAGCTAGTTCTCCCGTAGTCGGGATCTTAACGCCCTCAGCCACGGCGATTATCGTATATCTCTCCCCCCTTTCATCACGCTCCTTGATGATTCTACAAATCTCATTTATGTCGAAGGGCTTTTCCGGTATCAAGATTATATGCGCTCCTCCGGCAAGTCCGCCCATGAGAGCGAGCCATCCAGCATATCTGCCCATGATCTCAGCCACGATCACCCGCTTATGAGATCTAGCCGTTGTATGTAATTTCTCTAAGGCTTCTGCTATGGTTTGAACTGCGGTCCAGAATCCGATTGAGTAGTCGGTCGCTGATAGATCATTATCGATGGTCTTCGGAATCCCAACGATGGGGACTCCTCTCTCAAAAAGCTTTCTCGCGGCTCCAAGAGTATCATCGCCGCCGATGGTTATCAAGGCATCTAACTCAAATCTCCTGATATTGTTCATAACAGTCTTAATATCTTCTTCCGATTTTGTCGGATTCTTTCTGGAGGATCCAAGAATAGTCCCGCCCACGAAGTGGATGCCCTTGACATCATCCCTTCCGAGGGGCCTGGCTCTTCCCTCAATCAACCCTTTATAACCTTCCTCAATCCCCCAGACCTCAAAGCCATATTGAGCAGCTCTAAGAACGATTGCCTGAATTACCGCGTTAAGACCGGGGCAGTCTCCACCTCCGGTTAGAACGCCAATTCTCAAAAGGCTCGCCCTCTTTAGATACTCGAGAATTTAGTATATATATACATTAAGTTTTTAAGTCTGGACGTCCCTCATTAAAATACTCACCTTTAAAAAGGAATACTTTGAACCTCCAGATGAGCTGTTATGGCCTTAGGTCCTGAGAAAGGTCTTATCCCTCCGCCGAAAATAGTTCCTTCAATTCTTTCTGCCGATTTTAGAAAGCTTGGAGAGGAGGTTAGGCTGGTCGAGAGGGCTGGGGCCGACATGCTTCACTTTGACATAATGGACGGGCATTTTGTTCCCAATATCAGCTTCGGCCTCATGGTCGTTAAAGCCTTAAGAGATGAGACAACTCTGCCTTTCATAGTTCACCTAATGGTGGAGAACCCCGAGCTCTTCATCGATCCGGCAGCCGAAGCCGGAGGCAACCTGATAATCTTCCATATAGAAGCATCTCGTTATCCGCTCAGGCTAATAGATCATATTAGAAGTAGGGGCGCTAAGCCTGGAATAGCACTAAACCCGGCGACAGCTCTCTCAGCCATAAAGTACATCATAAAGTACGTGGACATGGTCTTGATAATGACCGTGGAACCTGGTTTTGGAGGGCAGAAGTTCATTCCTGAAATGCTTGAGAAAGTTCAAAGGTTGAGAAGGTTGATGGTGAAGGCCGGGATGCGGAAGGACATAGCTGTTGACGGCGGCATCAACTTTACCAACATAACCTCGATTGTGAAAGCTGGGGCTAACATCCTCATCGCTGGAACGAGTACTTTCGGCCAAAGGAGTATTGAAGAGGCTGTCAAGAAGCTGAAAAAGCTGGCCTTAAAAGCTCATCAAGAAGTAGCTGGTAGATCATGATTATCTGAGAAACTAGTTAAAAACTCTCAAGATCAATAATATAGTGAGCACAAAGTTTTAAGAGGACAGCTTCTACAACGTGGCTTAATCCTCGTGCAGTAGCGTCTTCCGTGGAGATACGCTAAGGTTTGAAACCAGCCTGCAAGCCCTTCCAGCGAGGAGGAAAGAATCCCCCGTAAACATGTATTGTATTGAGGACAAGGCTGGAGGCCAGCTATGGGCTTCCTACTACAAGCGAATCTCATACATAGATTTTTGTTGGGCAGCTTGAAGCCGCGGATGAGGTCAAGCGCTTTAACGAGCTTTATTAGGTGAGTGTCGCAGGGCGCGAAGTGGGTTGCTCTGAAAGTCGAGAGTATGAGGGAGTCAGCAACCTTAGATCCAATTCCCCAGATCTTCATCAGCATAACTCTCGCGACTTCAGGGGGCTTAGAGATAATGCTCCGATGAAGCGCGCTCAGGCCTTTAAAATGCTCGGTAGCTGATCTAATACTTCTCAAAGCATCATAAAGCTGATAGCTTCTAGTGACTTCCCTAAGCGCATCGGCGTTAAGGCTCATGAGTTCTTCGAGATCGTCTTCAATAATTCTCCAGACCGCCGCACACCATCTTCTAACGAGTCGATAGTCTGCTCTTTTAGATAATAGAACTGAGAAAAATAGAAATTGGAAATCATGCGGGGCTATCGGAATTCTTACACCAGGATATTCAGATGCGAGAATCTCGAGAGCAGGTCTAAATCTCCTAGGAGCGCCTCTGATTCTTTCTTCGAAGGCTTCGTGCCAGAGCCCGGTCTCGAGAATTGTTATTCTTTCAAGATCGATCTTGTTGAGATCCCCGGGGTAACTGGATTTCAAAATGCTTCCTCTCTGATCTATTTTGAGCCCTCTGAGCCATCCAGTGATCTTAATCCAGCTTCTCCGCTTAGGGTTCTCATAAAGACTCGAGATGAAAGATGGCTCTAAACTCATCTGAAGGTCGTAGAGTTCCACCTCCAAGCTGATGTTAACCATCTCTTGCTACACTCAAAATACATCTACCTTGTATCGTTTTCGTATGGAGCACTTTATTAGCGACCCATCCCACCCCCTATATTGGAGGGGAAAATGAGCGACCAGAGGGCGATCAGACTTACCTGTTTAATCGCGATTCTAATAGCGATGATAACTGCTGTCTCGGCTCAGGGATTCTCGACCGTCGAAAACGATCTGGAATTCAGGGTCGATTATCCCGTTGAGGTCAAGGTCGGATCATGTATAACGGTGAGCTTCTGGATGAAAGCCTCTCAAAACCTCACAGACCTCATAGTAAACCTCGCAATATATTCTCATGAAAACTCTGAGGTTGAAACACTTTACAGCGAGGTTATAGTGAGCGAGGATGAGGTCGATGCGGGTTGGACGAAGTCGAAGTCGATTCAAGTGTGCATTCCGAGTGAAGAACCTGTCGATCCATATCTTAGAGCAAAGCTAGAGTTCCGCTATAACGAGACGAAGGAAATTGATTATGAGTGGTATATGTCGATAGTTAGAGACGAAACTTATGGGGAGCTTGAATCAGAGGTGGAGGATCTCCAAGATGAGGTATCCGACCTAAAGAATCAAATAAACAACTTGGAGGATCAGCTTGAGGCCAAGGACCAGGAGTTAAGTAGTCTTCAAGAGGAGTATCAGGAGCTTCTCGTCGAGTACTCGGCCCTCGAAGCAAGCTATCAGCAGCTGAAAGAAGACTATGCAAGGCTTGAGGAGGAGCATCAAGATCTTGAGAAAGATTATTCAAGTCTTCAAGAATCATATCAATCCTTAAGCGACACACATCAATCAACTCTAATCGAACTAGAGAGACTCAGAGCATTACATGAGTCCCTGTCAAATCATTACGAAAGCTTAGAAGAGCAGTACCAATCTTTACTTCGAGACTATGAGTCAACTCTCTCCGAGCTGAGAGCCTATAAGGCAATGTACACGGATTTGAAGTCTAGACATGATGATCTCAGATCTAGGCATGAAGATCTCATCGCCGAGGCCGCCAGTCTCAGGCAGAAGATCGCTGATCTTGAAGAGAACTATAACTCCTTAAGCAGGGTGTATGAGGCGACGCTCGGAGAAAGCTCTCTGGCAAAGAGTGTGCTGTTTGCTCAAACGGCGGCAGTGGCGGCTGGCGTGGGGATATACGCTCTGCTTTCTAGGAGATGGGCTAGGAGAGAGAAGCCCGCTGAAGCAGCTGAAGAGGGCAATAGTGAGAAGAAGGTTCAGAAGGTCTTATCAGGAAGACGAATTACTATCCCAAGTGAGGCTGCTTCGAAGCTGGGGTTAAAGGAGGGAGATTTAGTCGAGATAGATTATGGCAATGGGAAGATTATCGTGAGGCCCGCTAGGGAGGAGAAGCCTGAGAGCCAAATCCCTGAAGAGGAGAATAAGCCAAGCGAATCCTGAAATCAAAGCATCGATACAAGAAATCAGATTGACTTACAACTCGTTGGAGATCCACAGGCGTATGGAGAAGCTCGTAGTTAGATCATCCTCTGAGGGTCAGGAAAGAAAATACTATAGGTTCAGGATCGATAGATGGTATGGGGGAATAGTAACTGGGGACTGTGTTGGATGCGGGCTCTTCTGTAAATTCTGCTGGGTCTCGGATAAGGTTAGGTATAGGCCAAAGAACGTTGGAAGCTTTTACAGCCCGCGGCGAGCCGCTGAAAGACTACTATCGCTTGTTGAGAGAAGCGGGTTAAAGCAGATCCGGCTGAGCGGTGGGGAGCCTACGATCGGGAGACAGCATTTAATCGAGCTTCTCGAGAAGCTAAAGGGATCAGGCTGCACATTCATACTTGAGACGAATGGAATAT
>CAZILE010000039.1:0-8274 GCA_964540045.1 uncultured Nitrososphaeria archaeon
CCGCGGGGGTTCTCCGCCCGGCCAATCTCGACCCTCTCTCCAACCAATGATATCAAATATATTTATCATTTTACTAAAGCTGATTTATCGTCATGGGAGATATAGAATCGAGGAAGAGGGATCACATAAGCTTGTGCGCGGACTTGGGAAACGAGGCCGAGTTCTCGGAGAAGACGACATGGTTCGAGTATGTGGAGCTTGTCCATAATGCTTTGCCGGAGCTAGATTTCGAAAGCATCTCTCTTGAAGCAGAGTTCCTAGGTAGAAGGTTTTCTTACCCGATCTTGATCGAGGGAATGACCGGAGGCACCGACAAAGCCTATGAGATTAACAGGAATCTGGCTGAAGCTGCTGAAAGGCTTAACATACCTATGGAGGTTGGAAGCCAGAGGGCTGGGATCGAGAACCCCCAGCTTGTGAAGACCTATCGAATCGCCAGGGAAGTGGCTCCAAAAGCCTTCCTAATCGGAAATATTAGCGGGGTTCAGCTTGCTAAAGGAGGGCTGGTCTATGCGGAGAAGGCCGTCGAAATGATCGAGGCAGACGCTCTCGCCATCCACCTAAACTGTTTACAAGAGCTTGTTCAACCTGAGGGGTCGCCTACCTTCGGAGGGATACTTGATGCGATTAAGCTTGTAGGAGACAAGCTGAGCGTCCCCTTGATAGTAAAAGAGATTGGGATGGGGATTTCACGGGATGTTGCGAGGAGGCTTGCGGAGGCCGGGGTGAGAGTGATAGATGTCGCTGGATCTGGTGGAACCAATTGGGCTAAGATAGAGCTTGAGAGGGTTAAAGGAGCGGATTTCGAGAAGTCCATGCTAGCGGAACTATTCTCAGAGTGGGGGATCCCAACCGCGGCCTCCATAATCGAGGTCTCCACAATTAAGGAGGTCGAGTTAATAGCCTCTGGAGGGATTAGAAATGGACTTCAAGGAGCAAAGGCCATCGCTCTTGGCGCGAGCTTCATCGGGGTCGCGAAACCTCTTCTAAGACCGTCCCTCCAAGGAGTGGTGGAGGTTGAGAAACGTCTCAAAAAGTTCGCCTCGGAACTAAAGGCCGCAATGTTTCTAACGGGGTCGAGAACCTTAGAAGATCTCAAGAAATGCGAATACGTCCTCAAGGGACCTCTACTTGAATGGGTTACGCAGAGGATTAAGGGAGTGTGATAAAATTAAGATCTATGAGAGCGAATCCAACGCGAGTTCTTATTGAATTATCATGTAATTAAGACCCAATTTTGAGCAGATTTTTCTCGAGACTTCTTCAAGCCTTTTTTCATAATCGCCTCTTGGTAAACCGCTCACCCCATAAAGCTCTTCATAGCCCGATAGATGCTCTGGAAAATATCTTTCTAAAATAGAATAGTATAGCTTCTTCCCCCATCCGTGGAGAGTTAATGGACCGAGGTCTCTGATATGAGATTGATTTTGTCAAGCAATGAGTGGGAAAGCTATGTCTCCTGATTCCACCATATCTGCCTCCGTGAATATAGCAGTAAGCGCAGTTGTATTGGCATGATCTATATGGATTGATTGTGTAGTCGTCAAGAAACCAGGGATCTCTCCTATGCCTATTCAGTATATTCTTCACGAAGATCTCCTTCAATTAGATCCCATCCAAGGCTAATCATGGGCCTTGATGAATAAGATCTTCTCCTCAGAATCTCTTCTACAGAACCCGAATCTCTCAAATTGGACGATTTCATCGAGTTTAACCATTTCAACCGCTTTTTCTCCGAACCCTCTGATGATCTTTATGCTCTCAGGATTAACCTCATCATTTAGGTAAAGCACGTCGGGAACTAGAATTTCGACCTCCACTTTTTCCTCAGCCGGAACCCACTGAATTATCTGGACGTCTTTAACTGGCTCTCTGCCTAGGAACTCCGCTCGAATCTCATGATCTTCTCTCTCTATTACTCTGAAATTTAGGAGGTGTTTAAGCCTGTAGATCTCCCCGGAATTCATCTTCTCGGCATCCGTTCCGGCGACATAGAATTCACCCGACGTCTCCATTCTCCTTGAGCCCAGCTTTTCATTTGAAGGGTGATATGGTATCTCGGCGATAATGTTTGGAGCGCCCTCCACAAGCAGCTTAACAGGCTGGGCGACAAAGAAAAGCCTCCTCGCCTTCGGATCCAGTATCCTCCTGTTTATCGCAAATAGGAGGCTCCAATCATATTCCCGTTTAGCGTAGGAAAATCCTGTTTGAGATATTGTGAACTCTTTTATGGCTTCCGGGACTATCCCTCTTCTCTTAATCCCCTCTATGGTCGGGAATCTTGGGTCATCCCAGCTTGATGCTATTCCAGCCTCTATCACCGCTCGAAGCTTACGCTTCGAGACAGGTGTTCCCTTAAACTCGAACCTAGAATATTCGATATATATGGGGTTCCTCATTCCTAGAAGCTCTCGAATATAGTTCTGAAGCTCATCCCTTAGGGCGAACTCGCTCGTCCTTAAAACATGGGTTACACCGCAAAGATGGTCCTCCACCGAGACCGCGAAATCGTAAAGAGGCCACACCCTATACTTGCCTCCAACTAATGGATGAGGATAATCTATTATCCTGAAGAGAGCTGGGTCGCGCATGGTCATGTTCTTGCTTCTCATATCTCCAAGGAGTCTAAGCGTCGCCTCACCCTCCCCGAAAGCTCCCGAAAGCATCTCGTTCCAGAGATCTAGGTTCTCATCAACTCCCTGTCCCCTATGCTCGCACGGCTCTCCAGAGGCTCTAAGCTTTCTCACCCTATCTACTGAGCATTTACAAACATATGCCTTTCCAATTCTTATTAGCTTCTCCGCATATTTGTAGAATAGCTCCAGGTCGTCGCTGTTATTCTTCTCATAATCCCACTCTATCCCAAGCCATCTATACCCTCTCCTAAAGCTCTCATAATACTCGAGCTTAACCTTCCTAGGATCGGTATCCTCAAATCTAAGCCAGATCCTTCCATCGTACATCCTAGCGTAAAGATAGTTTAGCAACCCGCTCATCGCATGACCTACATGCATGTAACCGCTTGGCTCGGGTGGAAGTCTAGTAACGACCTTACCCTTTTCGGCTCCAGGTAGGGGTGGAAGCTTCTTCTCCTCGACTCTTCTCGCTTTAAGCAGTTCTGGCGCGATTTCCTCCAGAAGTCTCCTTTGTTCCTCTAAGCTCATTACGTTCACTCTCGCCACAGCCTTTTCCGCCGCTTTCCTCACCTCATCTATATCAGATTTCAACTCAGGTCTCTCGCCAATTATCTTCGCCATAACCGGGCCAGGCATGGCTCTCCCCTCATGGTCGACGGCGTTCTTCAGAGCCCATTTTAAGGCGGTCTTCTCCAGATCCATTGCTTTCCAATTCTCCAGTACCTCCTTATACTCTTTTAACATTCTCTAGTCTTAAGATGCCGAGCCCCCCTTAGAGAAGGTTTTTAGCTTAGATAATCGGAGAGTGCTGGGGAGATGAGGGCGTATGCCTAATCCGAAGCCGAGTTATGTCAATTTTGATGTTCCAGAGGAGCTTATGAGAGCGACTCTCGAGGTCGTTAGGCTCGCCAGGGAGACGGGTAAGATTAGGAAGGGTGTTAACGAGGTCATAAAATCCATTGAGCGGGCTCAAGCCAAGTTCGTTGTCATAGCAATGGATGTCGACCCACCAGAGATAGTGGCATTCCTCCCAACCCTTTGTGATGAGAGGAAGATCCCATACACCTTTGTGTCATCGAAGAAGGAGCTTGGAGAGGCTGCAGGGCTTCAGGTAAGCGCTAGCAGCGTCTCGGTGATCGAGCCTGGAGACGCAAAGGACTTCATGGATGAGATAATTAAGAAAGTTTCTGAGATAAGAGGAGTAAAGGCTTAATCTTCGGTTAGAAGTCTCTGCTCCTCAGTGAGCTTCGAGGTCGTGATGAGCTTGGCCGTCTGCGATTTTGCCTTCATTATCACATTGAACCCGCAGTAGGGGCACCGGGTCTCCGCTATCTTCGAGAGCATTTTCTTCTCGAACTTCCTGCCGCACCAAACGCACTGATAAAGAACGTTCTCATCGGACTCAGGTTGAGAAGCCATCTCGTGAAAAGACGCTCGCGCCCGCCTATTAAGTATTCTCAGGAGAGGCAACCTTGATAAGGGGTTTCTGCAGAGGCATTAAGGGAAACATGCTCTTCAAGGATAGGCTCGACGCCGGAGAGAAGCTCGCGGAGTTGCTCTCAGATTATGAGGGCAAACAGGTCGCGGTTATAGCGATCCCTAGGGGCGGTGTTGAGGTAGGTTACGTGGTCGCATCTAGGCTTGCTGCTCCGCTTGAGGTAACTGTTCCGAGGAAGATAGGCTCCCCAGCCGATCCCGAACTCGCTGTTGGAGCTGTCGCCGAGGACGGAACGATCTACATTGATGAAGAGGTCTCCAGGATGATAGGTGTGAGAGAGGATTGGATAAGAGTTGAGGCTGAGCGAGAGCTTCAAGAAGTGAGGCGAAGAATCGAGGTCTATCGAGGAAGTAAATCGCTTCCAAGCCTAAAGGGATATACCGTTCTGCTGGTTGACGACGGAATAGCCACAGGAGCAACTATGATAGCTACGGCAAGATTTCTCCGAAAGCTTGAGCCGGAGAAGCTTGTGATCGCGGCTCCCGTTGCTCCGCCCGAAATCGTCCCGAAAATCTCCAGGGAGGCTGATGAGATGCGGTATGTTGATACCCCACCCCCTTCTTCGCCATAGGCCAATTTTATCAGGAGTTTCCTCAGCTCAGCGACTCGAAGGTTCTTGAATACCTCTCGAAGTCTAAGCGGCTGGTTTAACCTCTTCTAGCAAAGATTAGGAGTGTATAGATCGCTACCAGGATTATTATGAGTATCGGTGAGGTGCCCACATAAACTCCATCAAACTTCCTCCCGAGTAGAATAAGTGGATGAGCTTCCTCTACCCTCAATCCGAGTTTGACGAGAACCGGGATCAGCAGGAAGATTGCTCCTATGATTATGAATATTATTCCGAGGAGGGTTAGGAAGTTCAAAGATCCTTCTTCAAGCATGTCCCTAGCCCTTAACGACTCCCATCGGGATAAGCCTCGCAACCTTAGTTCCTATGCCTGCTTGATGGCTTACCTCAGCGACTATATCCACGTTCTTATAAGCCTCGTCAGCCTCCTCGACCACGGTCTCCATACTATCACTTCTAATGTAGATTCCCTTTCGGTCGAGAGAGCTTAGGACCTGCCTCGCGGTAAGCCTCCTCTTGGCCTCGGCCCTGCTCCTAGTCCTCCCAGCTCCATGAGCCGTGCTCCCGAACGTGATCTCCATCGCCTTCGGATTCCCTAGGAGAACCCAACTCGAGGTTCCCATGGAGCCTGGAAGTAAGACTGGCTGACCTATATCCCTGTAGTCTTCTGGGACTAGTGGATGCCCTGCTGGGAAGCTTCTGGTAGCGCCCTTCCTATGGACCCAGACTTTCCTCCTCACCCCATCCACTACATGCTCCTCAAGCTTGACTATATTATGGGCCACGTCATAGACCAGCTCAAGTCCAAGGGTCTCAGCAGGCTGCTTAAACACCTGCTCAAAGCTCTGTCTAACCCAATGGCTGATGGCTTGCCTATTAGCGAAGGCGAAATTTACGGCACACGCAAAAGCCTTCAAGTAGTTCTCAGCTTCTCTGCTATTCGCTGGAGCGCATGCGAGTTCGCGGTCCGGAAGCCTTATCCCGTACTTGCGGGCTGCTCTCTCCATCACCTTCAGATAATCGCTGCAGATCTGGTGGCCGAAGCCCCTGCTTCCTGTATGAACCAAAACCGTAACCTGTCCCTCGTGAGTTATGCCCATTCTCTCAGCAGCCTTCTCATCGAAGATTTTATCAACTTTCTGAATTTCAAGGAAGTGGTTTCCGCTCCCGAGAGTCCCGATCTGGGGAAAACCCCGCTGCTTCGCCGCGGCGCTTACATAACTTGGATCGGCTCCCTCAAGGCACCCCTCCTCCTCTATATGCTTTGGGTCATCAGGCCAGCCTAGGCCGAACTTTTCGATAACATATTTCGCGCCCTCGATCGCTATCCTATCTAGCTCGCTTTTTGTAACTCTGAGATCCTTTCTCCTAGAGCCGAGGCCCGAGGGGACGTTGCGAAAGATCGCGTTTATCAGTTCCCGTATCCTCGGTCTCACGTCTCCCTCATCTAGGTTTGTTACCATCAGCCTTACCCCACAGTTAATATCATAACCGACCCCACCCGGCGAGATCACGCCCTCCTCATAATCCGTTGCGGCGACGCCCCCTATGGGGAAGCCGTATCCCTCATGGGCGTCTGGAAGCACGATCGCATGCTTCAGGATCCCGGGCAGGGTTGCGACATTAGAAGCTTGAACTAAGGTCCTATCTTGTCTCATTTTTTCGAGAAGTTCCTCAGAAGCGAAGACTAGAACTGGAACGCGCATATCAGACCTATACTTTGGGATCCTCCAGATTACATTCTCCACCCTCTCTAAGGGGACCTGCGGCATAGTTACACCGGAGAATAGGGTGGGGAGTGCCTGCTTTAAAGATTATGTTCAACAGGCTCGAATGACGGAAAAAATTGTGGGAGGTTGGTAGCTACTTCTTTTTCCTCTTTTTAGCCTTCTTCTTAGCTTTCCTAGCCTTTCTCACAGCCTTCCTCGCGGCTTTTTTCACAGGCTTCTTAGCTTTCTTCTTTTTCGGCTTTCGCTTAACCTTGGGGGCTCTCAGCTTCTTCAAAATTCTCTCTTCCGAGTAAATAAAGTCAGGTTGCTCCGCAACCCTCTTCAGCTCCTCCAGAGCGTTCTTCACATCTGGGCTTTCAAGGGCTTGAGTGAAAGCGTTCTCGTCTGAGAAGACCAACTCGGCAACATAGTCCGTGGGCTTTTCTATGATCTCATAGCCTCCCTTGACGGCGTTTAGGATGAAGCTTTTCAGCCCGCGAGCCTTCTTTACCGTATTGGCATACGTCTCTAGAACTTGTTTCTCAAAGTCCTCGATCGAAACCTCAGGTTTTTTCTTTATTAGCTGAAGCACCTTAAACATGCCATCTATTCTTTCTCTAGCCTACTTTTATTTCATCCGCTCCCTCCCTGCGAAAGATTTGTCAAAGATCGGCTCCAGCTTTAGGTATGGAAATTAGGATTGGATGTTGCGGATGGTGCGTTAGAGGCGGGAAGAAAGCTTACTATACAAGGTTTCCAGTAGTCGAGGTTCAAGAGACTTTTTACAAGCTCCCAAAACCCGAAACGGCCTCAAAATGGGCTGAAAGCGCGCCGGAGGGCTTCAGGTTCTGTATGAAGGCTTGGCAGGCAATAACTCATCCGCCGACCAGCCCGACTTGGAGGAGAAGCGGCCTAAAGGTCCCGAGGTCAAAATACGGTAGATATGGTTTTCTTAGGCCTACAGAGGAGAATTTGAAAGCATGGGAGGAGACACTCAAAGTATGTAAAGCGATGAAGGCTGAGGTATGCGTGGTCCAGACGCCGGCCTCCTTTGGGTGTAGTGAGGAGAATTTGCGGAATGCTGAGAGCTTCTTCTCAACCATAAGGAGAGATGGAGTTCTATTAGGCTGGGAACCTAGGGGGACCTGGAGGGAGAACCTCTCGGTTGTTAAAAGACTATGTGATAAGCATGATCTGATCCACATCGTGGACCCGTTTAGATGCGAGCCTCAATCGGTCCATGAGCTGGTCTACTTCAGATTACATGGAAGAGGTGGTAAGGAATATAATTATAGGTACAGATACTCGGACTCTGATCTAAATGAGCTGGCTGAGATCGTGAGAAGGGTGGTTAGTGAGAGGAGAAAGGTCTATGTGCTCTTCAACAACGTCTACATGGCCGACGACGCAGCTAGGTTCATCAATCTTCTCAAAGCCATGAGCCTTCCAGTAGTATAGATTTTAAGATATGTAGGCGAGCGATCTCTTAAACTCTGAGAGTATCCTCTCGTACTCGCGCTTCTGCTCCGGAGCGATGCTGGGCTTCACCTTCTCAAGAGCGGCGAGGAAATGTCTCATGTAAACCTTGTCGATGTCTATGTTCTCCCTTGCGGCATTCAAGGCAGCCTCCCTACAAACAGCCTCTAAGTCGGCTCCAGTATATCCGTCGGTGATTTCTGCGAGCTTTCTCAGATCGACGTCCTCGGCCAGCGGCATATCTCTGGTATGTATCTGAAGTATCTGATATCTTCCCTCCAGATCTGGGGGCGGAACGAATATGACTCTATCGAATCTTCCAGGTCTTAAGAGCGCTGGATCTAATATGTCTGGCCTGTTCGTAGCACCTATAACAACCACATC
>CAZILE010000040.1:0-8189 GCA_964540045.1 uncultured Nitrososphaeria archaeon
CTAGTTTGATGGCTGCTTGTTCGAGGTCTATTTTTCCGTGTAGGTCTATTGATGCTACTATGTTCTGGATCTCGATTATTGGCTCATGTTTTATCAGGAATCCCTCTTTTTCGAGCAGTTTTACCACTGTTTGCACGGCTCTAACTGATTCTTGCTCGCTTTTTGCGCCCGTGCAGACCATTTTCCCTGAAGAGAAGATTAGGGTTGCGGTCTTAGGCTTAGCCAGCCTGAAGACTAGGCCTGGAAACTGAGCTGGCTTATACTCGGTCTCTGGGAACGCCTTCTGGATCTGGGTTAGATCGAGCTTCTGGTTTATTGTTACTGAGGCGACAACGTTCTGAATCTCGATTGTCGGCTCGGGGGTTTTGCTCATGGTTCTCAGCCTTTATAAGTTCCGCTTTTTATAGGAGGGGGATGCTTATAAGTGTTTAGGGAGAGTAGACAGCATTGGGAGGCTATGGGTCTGCTCTTTGAGGAGCTGGGCAAGTGGCAGATATTACAGAGGTTATTGAGGAGGCATACTCGACCTCTCCTGGGAGGGTTAGTTCATAGCTTATGGTCAGCGGGAATACCACCTCTCCTGCCTCCATGTATGGTTCCTCGTACGTTCCCGAGATCCTGAGGTGGACGGGCGTCTCCAGAATTTCCAAGAGCATCATTACGTCTGAAAGTGTCTGGAGCACGTTTGCCTTCTCCTCGCTCTCAACCATCCCCTCGAGCACCAGCCCATACATCGTGTTTACCGTCTCCAGGGCTGAGGGGTAGTCTCCTTGAGATATGCTCGACATTGCCTCGGCTGCCATGCCTCTCAGCTCACCTCTTAATTCCCCATCAACGAACTTCCCATATCCCAATCCGAGCTCGAAGTCCAGCATGTACATCAGCCTATATGATGCATTGGTCGGAGATATTTCCCCGCTGAACTCAGTGTAGGGAGGGAAGGGTATCAACCACGGCAAGGGGAGGATGAGCACGCAAGCTTTGTCGATGGATTCTTTTCCATCCTCGTCGCGGCATGTAAGGGTGGGCGTGAAGACACCTGTCTTAGTGTATTGATGGGTTGTCATTCCATCATACTGGCCGTCATCTGCCTCCGCCTCGCCGCTATCTATGCGCCCATTATTGTTCACATCATTCCATCGCTCGCTATAGGATTCTCCATCTCCAAAATTCCAGCTATATTGCGAAACATACCCTTTGGAGACGAACTCCCTTGAAGAGTCCGTGTCCGATGAACCTTTTCCATTAAAGGGTATCGGTATGCCTGCAAAGGTCATTAAGGTGTCGAACCCAATGTCAGCTACCGGTGTGTAATAAGCATGGAGGAAACCGGGCCAGTTCTTCGCTTCATTTGGAAACCTTACAGCGCTGCTATAATCGTCTGCGGATAGGGGGGATGGCGTGGAAAAGTCATATTCTCGAAGGCTGTCCACGCGGTCCTGTTGGTATGGGAAGTATATCGAGAGCCCATAGGCGTTTGTGTAGGTTGCGTTGTTATGATATTCGGATAGGACTGCCTCTTCGACCAGTTTTATCACTTCCGGAGCAGCAGACTTGTACTTGTCCGGTATTCCTTCGTCGTCTCTTACCAGAACTGCGAAGTGCTTCAAGTCGATGTAATCCATGTCGCCCCATACTGGATCATCACGCTTATACCTACGTGGTTTAAAGAAGCCCTCTGTACCTGGATCAAGATCGTAAGCGTAGATTAGACGGGTGAGGTTTATTGCTCCTCCAAAGGTTTCAACCTTAAGCCTTATCTGCCTGAGCCTCTCGGCAACGTTATCTTTCGGGTCTAAATGCTCCTTGTAATATCTAGTTCCCTCTTTGAGCTGCTTCGCTAGCGAGTCCACGGCCGATTTCAACTCATTAATCTTCTTCAAGTCTATAGATGAGGCTGAGTGCACGTCTCCATCTCCGAGTCTAGGTAGCTTTTCAGCGAACTCCCGTGGAGAGAAGTCTGGTTTCTGCTGTATCCATGACATCAGCTGCCTGATCACTTTAGTGTAGTTCCACCCCCCGGATTCATCATCCATCCGTTTTGTAGGTGGCTCGTATCCGGGCTTAGCCCATGCTCCCTGAGACGCGACCATATACCTCACGTAGTCTTTAATCTCATATGCGACCTCTATCGTGGCCATCAAGGGAGCGTCAAGCCAGAGAACATCGAGCTTTCCGAGAATCGTGGTAACGTCCTTAGCCTCCGCTATCCCCTCCTCGAGCTCTGTCATCTTCTTGAGGGCATTTCTCAACTCGCTTATCTTTAAGGAGTCGGGCTGGGGATTTACGGTCCCGTTCCTTGAATCGGCTAAGAGCCCTGAGGATTTTCCATCGCTAAATTTTTCGTTTACTTTCCATCCATCTCCATCTCCCCAAAGCACTAGAATGTAGTGATTAGCGGGGAAATGTCTGACTGAGAAGTTCACGAACTTAACTAGTTCTTCGGGGTCTCCGGTGTTGACCTCATCCTTAATTATGCAGCTGCTCGATGCCCCACTCCACAGATTGTGTAGGGAGATTAGATGGCTTCTCCACCTGCGATTAGGTCTATTATCCTGCAACCATGTTGTTAGATTCGTATATGCCTTGCCGTCATTCCTCTCATGCCAATCGACCTGAACAACGAGTGAGACATCCTTGTTCTGCCCCGCTCTTTCAATTTCGTTTAGATCTTGGAATGCGAGGTCGTCTAATCCCTCCTCATCAGCAGCCATGTAGACCATTACTGTGTACTTCTTCTCCGTCTCCATTTCGAGCTTAAATTCGCCCTCCCCCGAGACCCACTTCACAACAACATAATATATCCCATCCCTCAGCGGCTGGAGATAGGATATCTTCTCGTCTACCCCCGCTCCCGCTTTGGTGCTTGATCTCTCCATGTAGGGACGACCGGAGTCAAGAATGGGGTTGCTGTAATACAAGTAGAGGTCAAAGTCCGCTCCTTCCGGCACATGAAGATACAAGGTATACCACGCATTCTTGTAAAGGTACACTTTAGCTGCCCAGACCTTTTTATCATCGGGATCTCTTCCAAGGGTCCCTGTAGCTTCCCCGCAAAAGGTCTTTGTTACCGCGTCCAAGGCCGCATCAGCTGAAACCATGCCGTATCCTTCTATCCTGTCGCTTCTCCCACGATTAAGAGGAGGGCGGTTAAATCGCCCAGCCGTCGGCGTCTGCGGATACGCGGGAGCGTTGAGCACTACATCGGCTCCCACCTTCCTCCATATACCTCGCCCCGGCCCAGCCGTAATCTCCAGTAACCTAGTTCTAATAGCGGGCTCATTTCCATCTCTCACTCCATCTCCATCAAAGTCGTAGAATAAATCGTAGGTTATCTCCCATTCGTCCGGATTTCCATCTCCGTCGAAATCTTCGCCAACTGCTCCATTTCCATTAACGTCAGCTTGCGCCCAGGCCACGGCACGTGATCGAAATGCGATGCGGTTAAATGTCCAGTCAACGGGGTTCTCGCCGACCAATTCCACTCTCTCAAAAACCGGATCAGCATCAATATTCACTAAGCGAACCTGACTCAGGTCGAGGCGACCATTATTATTTGAGTCATAGAAAAAGTAGTCGTTCCACCCAACCCCAGCTGGCGGTCTGTCTATATGCCTCCATCTAGCGTCGGCTCGAAGCCCGTTCTGAACCTCGAAGGCGGTCATTAGGATTATTGACTTCAGTTTCATCGAAAGCGGTATCAAGTTTACTGATTGAATGCCCTTAATCTCTCCCTCATATAGGACGACATCAACCCCCTTATCATAGCGGCAGTTTTGATTCACGTCTCGGAAGACCTCGTAATCGTTTGGCGAATCACCTATCTTCATCTGATAATCCCAGGGGGCGAGGTCCTCGTCTATTAGGCCGTCTCCATCATTATCCACCCCATCCCAAGGATCCTCATCAACTGCTCCATCTCCATCCTCATCTACGTGATCGTAGTCGGTTAGAGCATCAACGAGTAGGGCTGCAAGACCGACCACGTGAGGAGTGGCCATCGATGTCCCGCTGAGCTCCACGTAATTATCTGGCCCGGGATTCCGATCTGCGTCGTTGCTATCCGCGGAGTTTACTCCGACCCCGGGGGCGACGACATCCGGTTTATTAAGTAATAAGCCTCCGTTAGAGCTGAATTCAGCAACCCTATCATTATCATCAACAGCGCCAACAGTAATAGCTCGATCTGCGTCCCCGGGAGAGCCCACAGTGAGGCCGAGTTCAAACTCGTTTCCCGCGGCCACGACGGGCAAGACATTATGGCATGCGAGCTCATCTACTGCTTGTCGCTCTCGGGCATTTGGCGGGCCGCCGAGGCTCATGCCTGCTACCACTATTCTATACCTCTCCTTGTTATCCCTGACCCAGTTGATTCCCCTAATCACGGTCATGGACGTTCCTGGAAGGACTCTTACCCCCACGATCCTCGTATCCGGCGCCACCCCAACGTACACGTTGGCCGGGTTTCCATCTCCATCTCCGGCAGCAATACCGGCGACATGAGTTCCATGCCCGTTATGGTCTGAAGGAGCAGCGAGCGGATGGGATGTAAAATCACGCCAGCCTATCAGCTTATCATTTGGGCCTAGTCCACCCCACCCAGCCGCTGATACATCTCTAAAAGGTCCGACTCCCGGGTGAGAATCATCTATCCCTGTGTCGAGAATCGCAACGGATGCCATGCTCTCTCCTCTAAACCTGAAAGGAGGATGAGCGCTCCACACGCTGGTAGCCCGGATGTTACGAGTAGACCTATCGAGCGAAGGAGATATGGGAGCGTTCGGATCTATGAAACGTATCCTCCTGCTCGCTGCGGAAAAATAGACCCAGAAATTGGATGCGCTTATATTGCCGCAAAATCCGTCAGTAAAGTTTGACAGAACAAGTCCATCATACGACCTGAATAAGTTGAGGTCATCCTTCGTTAAGTTCCCTCTCAAGCTCACTATTATCGAGACAGCTTCACCCGTTCTCTTCTTAATCCTGATCTCCTCCTCGAGGATGTCATTAACTTGATTATAGTTCTTATCCAGGTCTGAGTGAGGTTGAGGCTCCACTATAATCTCATCATAGAGGGTAGTGTTAGGTGTTAATGAGATAGTAATCTTGATAAGTTTGGAATCACCTATCCCGAGGGAAGCTCCATCCATAATTGAGAAAAATGCTTGAAACCCTCTATCCACATCCGCCAGCAAGAGGCGAAAGAACTCAGCATCATATGTTGCTTCCTCAAACGCTATCACCCCGCTTCTTGCTATGGCGAGGTAAGAGATGTTCATAACGCTTATCGAGTGATCAACATTATTCTCAATCGTTAGCGTGACGGTCATCAGATCTTCTCTTCTCTCACTCGTCATCAAGATCCACGGATATAAGCTGATAATTCTAGAGCTCTCAGGCAGACCTCCCAAGGCTTGTTCCAACTCCCTTTGTAAAGTCTGCATCCTCTCCTCAAGCTCTCTTATCTCTTCCTCCTTTTTCTCCATCATCTTCGTCGCGTTAGCTAGCGTTTGCTTAATGCTTTGAAGCTCCGACTCCCTATCACTTATCGTCTGCTTAAGCGCTTTGATCTGAGCCTGAAGCTCGCTTACAACCGACTTGAGCTCATCACGCTCCTTTGCCAGCTCCTCTAATTTTGATTGAAGTTCTGATATGGTGCTCTCCCTCTTAGAGATCTCCTCCCTCATTATGTTCTGCATCTGAAGGTAGACCACCAGCGGGCTAAAGATGACCGCTAAGATGAGAATAATCACGATAAACTTTATCGAAATATACTTCTTCCTAAGCTTCACGAAAGGCATATGCCCCCATCTTATATAAATTTAATAATTGGTTTTCGAAAACTTCCGAAGCTCACATCCCCCCAAAATTTGCTCTTATGGCCTCAGCTGATCCTCACAGCATCTAGCACGAATAAAACTCTTAGAGCACAAGGTCTAAGAGCCTTAAGGACGATGATCGATCTAGTTGAGGAATTTGAGAAGAAGCTTGAGGTTGCTTCCAACCTAAAAGATAAGCTCGGAGAGGGCGCTAAGGTTGCTGAGATGGACCCTCATTCTTATAGGCTTCCAAGACCATGCGGTCTAACAATACATACGGGATTAGGCTGTAAATTTAGATGCTTATACTGCTACATTTATGACATGGGGTTTACGGCGAAGCCGAGCCCATACCCCTTGACAGGTCTTCAGCTCGCCTACGCGATATCCATCAACCCTGCCGTGGCCTTGGATAAGAAGGGGACGCTAATGGCCTTCGGATCGATAACCGAACCCTTCATGGATGAAACCTTAGAAATTAGTCTTGAATACTTAAACGCGATTTCCCACAATCTAGGGAATCCTATTCAATTCTCAACTAAAGCTCATCTCGATAATGAAGTTTCCAAAAAGATATCTTCCATTCCAGATAATCTGAGCGCTCTAGTTACGGTCGTTACCCTAAAGCTTCACCGGTTATTAGAACCGAGCGCTCCAGATCCCGAGCTTAGATTCGAGACCATAAGAAACCTTAGTAGAGCTGGCGTTCATGTATCCTTATTTCTTAGACCCATTCTTCCAGGCTTGGATGAGAAGGAGGCGGAGGAGATCATGCTCAATGCCTTGGAGGCTGGAGCGAGGGGCATCGTGCTCGGATCCATGAGAGTTACGACCGGAATAATCACCAGGCTTCAAACAGCAGGATATCCGCATATGGATATGCTGATGAAGAGGCTTACAGGCCGAGTTAAGAATGGGAGGCAGATAACTCTCAGGATGAAGGATCTTAAAGAGAGATTCTCAAGGCTTGCGAGAAGGCTCGGCCTGAAAGTTTATCCATCTGCATGTGCGGCGAATATAGAGGCTCATGGGCTTGGATGTGCAGCCTGCGAGATGGGACCATGCGGCAATTTGAATGAAATTCCCGACCTCGATTTGGATGATTTTAAGAAGCTTGCTCCAAGATATGGCTTGAATGTATCAGGTCTAGTGGTTGAGGACTTTAAGGTAAGGTTGAGAGTAAGAGGGCCTAGAGGGAAGATAGCCCAGTTTCGCGAGTTTGTTAAAGCCTTGACGAAGCGTCAGATAATTGTTGGGTGATCATTGATGAACGAGGAAGTTAAAGGGCATCCTAATAATAAGATCTCGAGGGTGGCTGAAACAGTCATTAAGATGTTTCCAGTAGATTTGTCGCGGATTCGCGGCCGTGATCCATTCCACACTCTCGTAGCAGTAATTCTTTCTCAAAAGACGAACACAAAGAATGTCCAGGAGGCGATGGAGAGATTTCGAAGGAGATTTAAGAGCATTAAAGATGTGTCCTCAGCTAGCTTAGAATCTTTACAAGACGCAATAAGACCCGCCGGTCTCTGGAGGATGAAGGCTCCTAGGATCAAACTGATAGCACAACAACTAGCTGAAAGGAAGAGCGGGCTGAAGAGGATACTAAGTCTTCCCTACCCGGAGGCTAAGAGAATCTTATCGTCTATGAGAGGTGTGGGCCCGAAGACCGCTGACGTCTTCCTAATGATAGTCAAGAACGAACCCGTTCTACCAATAGACACTCATATTTTCCGGATCATGAAGAGACTTGGGATAGCTGAAAAGGGTGAAGGCTATGAAACTCTGAGAAGGAAGCTGGAGTCAGCTGTTAAGCCCGAGAAGAGGATGTTTGCTCACCTAGCGCTAATAGAGTTTGGGAGGAGAATTTGTAGGGCGAGAAACCCCAGATGCGATGAGTGCCCATTTTCCGACATCTGTCCTTCAAGCTTGAGAAAGATTAATTCGACATCAGATCGATACTCGTTTCATGGTTAACCGGCTTGAGGGGAGGGTGGCTCTAGTTACTGGAAGCTCTCGGGGAATCGGGAAGAGCATAGCTCTCGCGTTTGCGAAGGAGGGGGCTAAGCTTTGCGTGAACTATGTTCGATCTGAAGATAAGGCGAGGGAGGTGGTTAAGGAGATAGAATCCCTCGGCGGGGAGGCGATCATGATTAAGGCGGACGTGTCTAAGCCAAATGAAGTTAAGGGTCTAATAGAGAAGATTATCAAACACTTCGGACGGCTGGATATCTTAGTGAATAATGCTGCGGTCTCTCATAGAGGTCCATTTCTCGAGCTAGGCGATGAGAAGTTCGATGAGATGATTAATGTGAACGTAAAGGGAGTTGTTTATTGTTGCCGTGAAGCCGCGCGCCACATGATCGAGAA
>CAZILE010000041.1:0-5834 GCA_964540045.1 uncultured Nitrososphaeria archaeon
GAAGGGAGCTTGATTAGCGAGCACGAAGGGGATCCATTAACCTTATTCCGCGAGCTGATTCAATTTCTCAAGGATGCTCCCCGATCTCCTAGATTTATTGGAGGCTTAGTCGGGTACGCCTCATATGATGCTTCATTCCTCTGGGAAGACCTCTCGATGAAGGATAAGCGTGATGATGGCTTCCCGTTAATGAAATTCGGGCTCTTCAAGGATGTGTTGATCTACGACCACCAAGCCAAAACCTACTACTATTCTAGCATCGGAGAGAATAGGCTTTCCATACTACTCGGATTACTAAAAGATGGAGATCCAGCCTCTGAGTCCGGCCAGCTCCAATGCTCTCTTCCTCGTAGCAACCTAAGTAAGGATGATTTTATGGAGATCGTTAAGGCCGGGAAGAAGCATATCGAGCGTGGTGATGTCTTTCAGGTGGTTTTATCGAGGAGACTTGAGCTAGAGTCGTCAGGAGACCTCCTGTTATTCTACCTGAAGCTCAGAAAGCTCAACCCATCCCCCTATATGTATTATCTCGTGCTCAGCGGTGATGAGATTATTGGCGCAAGCCCAGAGATGCTCGTCAGGGTTGAGGGAGACAGGGTGATAACATTTCCGATCGCTGGGACGAGGCCGAGGATGAGTGATCCGAGTCTTGAGGAGGAATCTGACTTGGAGCTCTTATCCGATGAGAAGGAGAGGGCTGAGCATGTCATGCTCGTGGATCTCGCGAGAAACGATCTCGGAAAGGTCGCGGAGCCTGGAACCGTTGAGGTTAAGGAGTTCATGACCTTAGTCAAGTATAGTCACGTCAAGCACCTAGTCTCCAGGGTCGAGGCAAAGCTTAGAAGGTCATCAACCATGTATGATGCGTTCAGAGCAGTTTTTCCGGCTGGCACGGTCTCAGGAGCGCCGAAGCCTAGAGCCATGGAGTTAATTGAAGAGCTTGAACCGGTTAGAAGAGGACCCTACGCAGGAGCGGTGGGATACTTCTCCTTAAACGGCTGCTGCGACTTCGCGATCACGATTAGAACGCTAATCAGGAGACGGCGGTTTACTGTGATCCAGGCCGGAGCAGGAATTGTCTGGGACTCGATACCGGAGCGAGAGTGGATGGAAACTCAGCATAAGATGACCGCCTTGATAAGAGCCTTAGAGGAGGCTGGAAAGAGATGAGGATCCTAATTTTAGATAACTTCGACTCATTCGTTTATAACCTCGCGGATTATGTCGGGAAGCTCGGAGCAGAGGCGCTTGTACGAAGAAGCAACAAGATGAATATCAGGGAGGTGGAGGAGCTTGACCCTGATAGGATAATCCTCTCACCGGGCCCCGGCCACCCCTCAGAGAAAAAGTATACAGGAATATGCGAAGAGGTTGTTAAGAGGTTTTCGAGAAGCATCCCGATCCTCGGAGTATGCTTAGGGCATCAGATTATAGTTCATGCGTTCGGAGGAAAGATCGTTAGGTCTAAGAGAATCGTTCACGGGAAGCAGAGCATCATCGAGCATAAGGGAGAGGGAATTTTCAAGAAGTTGAAGAACCCGCTCAAGGTTGGAAGATACCACTCGCTGGTGGTCGATGAAAGAAGTATTCCAAGCTGCCTCGAGGTTATGGCGAGATCTCTCGATGACTATGAGATAATGGCGGTAAGGCATCGAAGTCTCCCCACAGCTGGGGTTCAGTTTCACCCCGAGTCAATCTTGACGAGCGACGGTCTCAAGCTTCTCCAAAACTTCATGGAGGGAGAGGTTTGATGATGATCAAGGCAATAAGAATGTTGGTGGATCGCGGTGAACTTGACTCGGAAGTCGCGGCAAAATGTATGCGAGAGCTGATGAGTGGAGAGGCTACTCCGGCTCAGACTGCCGCCTTCTTAACGGCCTTGAGGCTTCGAGGAGAGAGTCCAAGTGTGATAGCGGCAATGGCGGAGGTGATGAAAAGTTTCGCCACGCCCATCGAAGTAAACGTTAGCGGACGATTGATCGACACCTGCGGAACTGGCGGAGACTTGGTAAAGACGATCAACGTTAGTACGGCATCCGGTTTAGTCGTGGCTGCCTGCGGAGGATATGTAGCAAAGCATGGAAACAGATCCTTCACGGGATATTGTGGAAGCGCTGACTTCTTAGAGGAGCTCGGAGTCCGAATAGATCTCGAGCCCAGCGTCGTTGCCGATTGTATCGAGAGCCTAGGTTTCGGCTTCATTTATGCTCCACGTTATCATCCCTCTATGAGAAACGTCATGCCCGTGAGAAAGGAGATTGCGATAAGAACGGTCTTTAACATTCTGGGGCCCCTGACGAATCCGGCGCCGGTAAATGCTCAAGTTCTTGGGGTCTTCTCTCAAGACTTCATAGACCGAGTTGCTAAAGCTCTCAAGCTCATTGGAAGAGATGAGGCCATGATCTATCATGGCTTAGGGGGAATAGATGAGATCTCAATATTCTCAGAAACCATGATCGCCTGGTTGAGGGATGGAGATCTCAAGAAGAAAAAGCTCAGACCTGAAGACTTCGGCCTCGAGAAAGCGAGAATGGAGGAGCTGATCGTCAAAGGTAGGGAAGAGTGCGTGAAGAATACCCTCGAGGTGCTCGCCGGTAAATTCAGCCGAAACCATCCACTAACAAGGCTTCTACTAGCAAATTCCTCAGCCTCCCTTCTAGTGGCAGGTCTTGCGGACGATTTGAAATATGGTGTAGAGCTGGCTTGGGGAGCAATAGAGTCTGGAAGGACCATGAGGCTTCTGGAGAACCTTGTCGAGAAGACGGGAGGAGATCAGTCGAGGCTAGAGTCCAGGGTGGAGGCGATTGAATGAGCTTCTTGGAGAAAGCCTGCGTTCAAGCTCGAAGAAGGGTCGCTGAGGGATATTATGACCTAGAGGTTGAGGCGGTCTCCGTGAGGCGGAGCTTGGTCGAGGCGCTAGATAGGAGCGAGATCTCGCTAATATGCGAGGTAAAGTTCAGGTCTCCAACCCGCGGAACGATTAGAGAATTCCACGATCCTGCGAGGATCGCGGAGGAGATGAAGCGAGGTGGAGCCGATGCCATATCTATCTTAACAGACCCAGATAACTTCTCAGGATCAATCAAGCACTTGATAGATGTCTCCAGCTCGATAGATTTACCAGCGCTCATGAAGGACTTCGTGGTCTCCGAACTACAGCTGGAGGCTGCGAGAAAGGCTGGGGCTTCAGCAGCTCTTCTAATCTACCCTATCTTCGCCAGAGGATACTCAGAGTTAACTTTGAGGGATGCAATAGACTATGCTCACGGCCTCGGGCTTGAGGTTCTGCTCGAAGCATATACTTTGAATGATTTGATGAAGGCTCTCAGCTCAGATGCCGATCTAATAGGAGTTAATTCCAGAGATCTCGACACCTTAGATCTCAATCTGAAGAGAGCATATCGGCTGATCGGAAAGATCGGGAACGATGAGAGGCTTGTGCTCGAAAGCGGGATAACCTCGGCCTCGGAGATAATATGGTTTAAGGAGATCGGGGTGACCAAGTTTCTCATAGGAACTTCAATCATGAACTCCAATAACATAGCCTCAAAAATAAGGGAGCTTAAGGAGGCTGGGAGAAGTGGTTAGGGTGAAAGTATGTGGGATAACTAGAATTGAGGATCTCAAAGCGGTGGCAAGCCTCGGGGCTGATGCAATAGGATTGATAACAGGCTTCCCGAAATCGCCTAGAAACATCTCGATAGAGAGAGCAAAAGAGCTTAGGAGAAGTGCTCCCCCCTTCTTAGACGTCGTGCTCGTAGTCGACAGCAGCGACCTAGAATTCCTTGTTAAAGCCGTCCAAAAGATTGAGCCCGATGCAGTTCAAGCTTATGGAAGCCCGAATCCGAAGGTGCTTAAAGAGCTTGGAGTTAAATGGATCATCAAACCCATCGATCCAAAGATCTTCCAGCAGGTCGATGCAGAAGGATTCGACGCTATCCTGCTTGATAGCAGCATGGGGAGAGGAGTGATGGCGGACTTAAGCTTATGTAAGAATATTAGAGAGAAAGTCAACTTACCTGTAATCCTAGCTGGAGGGCTCAGCCCCGAAAATGTCCAATACGCGATCAAGGCCGTGAAGCCCTATGGGGTGGATGTATCAAGCGGAGTTGAGTCCTCTCCGGGAGTAAAAGATCCTGAGAAGCTTAAGCTCTTCATAAGAAATGTTAGGGAGGTGGATCTGGGTGAGGTATGATCTTCCTAAGAATGGAAGGTTCGGGAGGTTCGGCGGAAGATATGTTCCTGAGACCTTGATGGAGGCCCTGAACGAGCTTGAGAGAAGCTATCTGAAGTTCAGGGATGATCCCGAGTTCGCGCGGGCCCTCGACAAGATGTTGAGAGAGTATGCTGGAAGGCCGACCCCCCTCTACTACGCGGAGAGGCTTTCGAGTTTCGTCGGCGGAGCGAAAATTTACTTGAAGAGAGAAGACCTGCTTCACGGCGGGGCCCACAAGATTAACAACACCTTGGGCCAAGGGCTTCTGGCAAAATGGATGGGAAAGCATAGGGTAATAGCCGAGACGGGGGCGGGTCAGCATGGAGTAGCCACAGCTATGGCCTGCGCAGTTCTGGGCTTGAGATGCGAAGTCTACATGGGAGAGGTCGACATGGAGAGGCAGCGTGTAAATGTTCAGAGGATGAGGCTTCTGGGAGCGGAGGTTCATCCTGTGTCATCGGGCTCTAAGACCCTGAAAGATGCGATAAACGAAGCGATTCGAGACTGGGTAACAAATGTTGAGAGCACATATTATCTCTTAGGCTCATGCGTCGGCCCGCATCCATATCCAATGATCGTTCGAGGCTTTCAATCGGTGATAGGCTTGGAGGCGAGGAGGCAGATCTTGGAGAAGGAGGGGAGACTCCCTGACTACGTGGTCGCATGCGTGGGCGGAGGAAGCAACGCGATAGGAATCTTTTATTCGTTTATCGGCGACGAGGAGGTTAAGCTGATCGGAGTAGAGGCTGGAGGAGAGGGAGATGCCCTCGGAAGACACTCAGCCTCCCTAGTCAAAGGATCTGAAGGAGTTCTCCATGGAGCATTAACCTATGTCCTTCAAGATGGTAACGGCCAAATCGCCGGAACTCATAGCATAGCTGCCGGCCTTGATTATCCCGCAGCGGGGCCGGAGCACGCATATCTGAAGGAGACCAGGAGAGCAAAGTACCTTACGGTTACCGATGACGATGCTCTTCAAGCATTCTTGACTTTATCGAAGACTGAAGGGATTCTGCCGGCTCTAGAGTCAGCTCATGCTCTAGCCTACGCGATTAAGCTCGCGAAAGAGCTCAGCAGGGATGATATAATCATCGTGAATCTCTCCGGGAGAGGCGATAAGGATCTGGAGGTAGTTTTGAGGAGGCTTGGAGAATGAACGATCTTGAGGAAAGATTTCGGAAAGCCAAGAGCTCGGGGAGATCTCTCTTCATACCCTTTCTCACGGGCGGATATCCGACGATAGAGTCTTCTCGGAGAATCTTGGCTGCGGTGGCCGAGGCTGGAGCCGAGATAATCGAGCTCGGGATCCCCTTCTCAGACCCGATAGCGGATGGCATAACGATCCAGGAAGCAACCTTCATGGCTCTTCAAGCCGGAGCAACTCCTAGGAAAGTTCTCGGAATCGCGGAAGAAATCTCAGCATCTTACGATGCATCTATCGTGATTTTAACCTACCTCAACCCGGTCTATAGGATGGGGATGAGAAGGTTCATGGAGGAGGCTAAGAGAAGTGGAGTGAAGGGAGTGATAATACCGGATCTTCCACTCGAGGAAGCAGGCTCAATAAAGCAGGCTGCATCCAAGTTCGATGTCTCCCTGATTCTGCTTGCGGCGCCGA
>CAZILE010000041.1:5844-8033 GCA_964540045.1 uncultured Nitrososphaeria archaeon
AGATCTTAGAGGAGACCATGGGCTTCGCCTACCTCGTGTCCTTGAAGGGAACGACGGGAGAGAGGCGTGTTCTCCCCCCAACGGCTATCCAGCTTCTAAATCGAAGCAAGCGGATAAACTCGGGTAAACCGGTCGCTGTGGGCTTCGGGATATCCCATCCAAAGCAGGCGGCTGAGCTCGCAAGGTTAGGCGCAGAGGGCGTAATAGCCGGAAGCAGGATAATCTCGGAGATAAGAAGGGATCCTGAGAGAGCGGAGGAGGCCGTCAAAAGCTTAGTTAAAGAATTTGTGAAAGCCCTTAGCCCTTGAAGAATCCGCCTCGTGGCCAAAGTGGGGAGCCGGGCTATCTCGAGCTTCTCTGTGCAGGATCTTCACGCCCGGCTGAAGAATAAGGTTTATAGCGAGATCCGATACCTAGCCTGAAAGGGCTTCGTGGATCAAAGCTCTGATGGAAAGGCTGCTGTCAAGCTTTGGAGGCTCGCGGAAGATAAGCGGAGCAGGCTCATCCTCGCTCTCGATCTATGCGATGATTTCTCACCTAAGGAATCTCTTCTAGAGAGATGTGTAGATCTCTTAGAAGGCTTAAAGGATCTCGCAGTTGGGGTTAAGATCGGGCTGCCCTTAAGTCTCTCAATAGGCTTTGACGGAGTCTCAGAGCTCTTGGAGCGATTCAGGCAGGAATTCTATTTGATAGCTGACTTCAAGCTCTCGGACATCCCGCACATCATCCAGCTAGCCCTAAATGCTTTCAAGAAATTGGGCTTTGACGCGGCAATAACCCACCTATTCCAAGGAGGAGTGAGCGAGGTTAAGCACGACCTGGACCTCTTCGGGGTCCTTGCCATGACTCATCCTCAGTCAAGGCTTCTCCAAGAAAGCTTCCATGATCTATTAAGAGAGGCCACTAAAGCTGGCGTTGAGGGAGTTGTAGTCGGAGCCGCGAAAACTCATCTAATCGAAGAGGCTAGAAGATCGCTGCCCGAGAAGACGATCCTATCTCCAGGTGTTATAGTTCAGGGAGCCAGCCCGGCGCTATCCCTCCGCCATGGAGGAGACTTCGAGATAGTTGGAAGAGCGATAACATTGTCCCCAAACTTTCTAGAATCCGCGAGGTTGATCGTGGAGGCTGAGCGAGATGTCATTTATGGATGATGTGGTCGAGCTTCTCCAGAGATCTAACTGTATAAAGCTTGGGAGATTTATCTTGAGTTCGGGCAGCGAGAGCAAGATCTACATAGATCTGAGAGCTTTGCTTTCTCATCCAAAGGAGTTTAAGTCGCTCGTAAAGATCTGCGACAAAATAGTTGAGAAAATGAACTTTGACATCCTAGCTGGAGTGGAGTCAAGCGGAATACCCCTAGCAACGGCTCTAGCCCTTGAGCAAGAAAAGCCCATGATCTATGTCAGAAAGGAGGCTAAGGATCATGGCCTACGAAAAAGGATTGAAGGAGATGTTCAGCCTGGCGTTAAAGCTCTAGTTGTCGATGACGTTGCAACGACCGGGGCATCACTAGAGGGGGCTGTGAGAGCTCTGAGATCCGAAGGACTAACGGTTTCAGATGCCTTCGTAATTGTCGACAGGGGGGAGGGCGCGGGAGAGCGGCTTGCAGGACTGAACGTTAAGCTTAGCTCGTTGATAACCCTGAACCAAATAACCTCAAGGCTTAAGAAATCAGAAAAAGAACTTGAAGGTGGATAATATGCTTAAGGGGAGAGATGTTCTAACAGTATTAGACTTAAGCAGGGAAGACTTCGAGGAGGTCTTCAACGCGGCTGATGAGCTGATAAGGCTCTCTGAGAAGAGGCTCGAGATTCTCCGGGGGAGGATCATGGCAACTGCTTTCTTTGAGCCGAGCACGAGAACTAGGTTAAGCTTCCAGACAGCCATGATAAGGCTCGGGGGAGAGGTGATAGACTTGGGAGAGGTTGATAAGAGTTCGATAGTGAAGGGTGAGAACCTATCCGACACTATAAGAATGCTGGACTCCTACGCGGACATAATCGTGATGAGGCATAAGCTCGAGGGCGCCGCTAAGCTCGCGGCTGAGGTGGCTGAAAACCCCGTGATAAACGCTGGAGACGGAAGTAGGAATCATCCAACCCAAGCGCTAATCGATCTCTATACGATAAAGCATTTTCATGGGGAGATCGATGGACTTACAATAGGAGTGTTGGGAGACCTGAAGTATG
>CAZILE010000042.1:0-7994 GCA_964540045.1 uncultured Nitrososphaeria archaeon
TCATACTTATGTTCGCCAGCGGAAAACTAGTCTGCACGGGCGCGAAGACCGAGAGAGAGAAGTCTATGAAGCAGTCTATAAGCTGAAAAAGATACTAGAAGAAAACCAGCTCATCACCTACTTAACTGGATAAGAAAGCAGGTAACTTCCTTAAAATTCTATTCTGAGGTCTTTCCACTAAAAGGACAGAGAGCTAACTCTACTGACGACTCATAAACTTGGAGGAGTTTACGGACCGAGGTCATGGTGTTTGAAGTTTATGTGATTTCTTTTTTAGCATTTTAAGCATGAGCCTAGCGTTCTTTAGCATCCAGTGATCGTTATTGAAGAAGACATATATTCTATCAGGGTTATGAGCCTCAATCTCATCTGCTATCTCTTCGAGCTCCTCGTTTGAGTAATTGTGAGAATACCAGCTTGTTCTTCCATGCATTCTTAGATAAATTGTCCCGTTGCTTGGGAAAATCCAGGTTGCCATCGGAGAATCCACAGAGACGTATATCGCTTCGAGGTTGGCAATCTCCTCGGCTATATCGCGTTTAAACCAGCTATCATGCCTGAACTCTATCGCAAGCCTATTTCCAAGCTCGGCCTGCTTTATGAAGCGGTAGACTCTGGTTAAGTTTGGCCCCGTGGCGGCAAAGCTTGGGGGCATTTGGAAAAGGTAGAAGTCGATGCGCTTATTAAGGGGGTCAAAGAGCTTGTTAAACTTTCTCCAAGTTTCGAGCGCCTTAGCAGAAAGCCTTCTCATATGGGTTATCGATCTGTGAACCTTAACAGCCCATCTCAGCCGCTCGCCCTTTCTGGCCCAAGCCATTACTTGGGAGGGGAATGGGAACCTGTAGAATGATGCGTTAAGCTCGATCGCGTTAAGCTTAGAGTTTTGAATGTACCAGTCTAAAGAGCCCTTCAGATTCCAGTCATACATCCAACCGGAAGTTCCGACAAAGACCTCACTCATCACTAGATAATTGGTAATAAAGGGTTAAATCTTTCCCCTATGAAAGCTGGCGATCGCTGCGAAAGAGAGTTAATATTCTCGACTCAAGTTCAAGAGCTGATGCTCGGAGAATCACTTGCGCTTTTAGCGGCTTTCTGCTGGGCAGCTGGCGCGGGGTTCTATAAGAGAAGCATGAAAAGGCTGGATCCAATAGCCCTAAACTTGGTTAGGAGCATTCCTGCGGTTATTTTTCTTTTACTGGTAGCGGCAGCTCTTGGCAGATTAAGCTACTTTGAAAACCTAGACCCATGGTTAACTCTTATGGTCATGGGAGCCTCTTTAATTTCTTGGGCTGTTGGAGACTCCCTCTATTTCCTGGGATTGAGATCTATCGGGGTTTCACGTGCTGTGCCAATAAGTTATTCATATCCTCTCTTTCTCCTGCCATTAAGCGTGTGGTTTCTCAATGAGACACTCGATTACAAAGTTATTATCGGGACGCTGTCAATAATATCCGCGATCTGGTTAATATCTAGGTCCATGGATTCTCGGAGAGAGGCTGCTAGGAGAAGCCGTATCGGAGTACTTGCTTCCCTCTTGACCAGCATTTGCTGGGCAGTTGGAGTAGCATTATTCAAGTATCTGATGAACTTTCTCGGCCCGATCTTCCTAGCCTTCTTCAGAATGCTGATAATCCTCCCATTTCTCGGGCTTTACAACCTAACAATCCCCAACACGAGAAGATCTTTACTCGAGGTTAGGAGACGTGAACTTATCTTCGCGGCAATTGGAGGGATTATAGCCGTGGGCTTCGGGGACATGGTTTACCTTATGGGCCTAGATTTGACCGAGGCTAACGTCGCCGGCCCACTCGCAGCGACAACCCCGGTCTTCGCTGGAGTAATCGCAGCAATCTATCTTAAGGAGAAGCCTGTCTTAGAGACTATTCTGGGGATAGTCCTCATAACAATTGGAGCTGTTCTGCTCTCCTCATAGAGCTTTTAAGATTTTTATGCTGCTAATTTAAGTTTAGACTTGTGCAAGAGCTGGAGAATTTAGTCGAAAACTTGAGTAAGTACTCGAGAACCGTTATCTTAGAAAAGAACAACTCCAAGGTCCTTGTTCTAGAAAAGGGTGCAAGAGTCCTCGGGATCTCCTTGAGCGGTTCGACTAACCTATTATGGGTAAATCCCCGGATCGAAGAAGTCCTGAGAGCAGGGGATTGGAATGTTGGGGGGTTAAGACTCTGGATCTCTCCTGAGCGAAACTTCTTCTACCAAACTCCTGAAAGATTTGAGGATTGGTTTTGCCCACGAGAACTAGACCCCGGAGATTATAGGATTGTTGAGGCAAACTCTGAGAGAGTTCTATTGGAAGGAGAGATCTCCGCCGCTGACAACTTAATGGGCGTTAAGCTTAGGGGTTTCGTTCGGAGGGAGATACGGCTTCTTGAGGCTGAAGCAAGATGGCTGAGGCTTAGGCTCAGAGAGGGATTGGTGGGCGAATATCCTTCAAGGATTAATCCATGGGCTCTGGCGCAGGTTCCGGTAGGATATGGTGGTAGCGGAACAGTTCTAATCCCGGTTAGAAGAGGCGCTGAACCCATACACTACTTTAGAGAGATTCCGAAGAATAGGCTTAAGGTCCTTGCGGACCACATCGCGTTTAAGATCGATGGAAACTTTGTGGCGAAGCTAGGGGTCAAGCCGGAGGATCTCAAGGAGCCTGGACTCGGCTCGATAGCCTATGTTTCAAGAATAGGTAGAAGACTCTGGTCTGCTCTCGTCTTGAGAACTTCGAATATACCCTTAGCCCAAGAAGACTGCTTAGATGTTCCCAAACGAGATCCCAACCTTCCGAGAGCCGCGATACAATCATATAACTCCGGTCCAGAAGCCTTCAAGGATATTAAGTTCGGTGAGATAGAGCTCCAGCTTACTCCAGCCCAAAATATCTCTGGAAGAATATTCGCGACCGCCGAATATGACTTGATCGCATTCGTCGGAGCGCGTAGCGAGGTTCTTGGCAAGATTAGAAGGCTTCTCGGAATAGCGAAACCAAGGCTGTACTGAGCTTGTGTCCGCATTTCCCGGGAGGGAGTCTCAAGCTTCTGGAAAAAGGTTTATCAGCAAAGAAAGCTTCTAGCATTTCAAGAGAGGCTATGAGGAAGGGTGGGGGTAGGATCCCCTTCGTGCCCTCACCTATGGATGTCGTTGAGAAAATGCTCTCCTTAGCCGACCCGAGATCCGATGAGCTACTAATAGACCTCGGTTCCGGCGATGGAAGGATAATTATAACCGGAGCTGAGAGATATCGCTGTAATGCTATCGGAGTTGAGTTGAATAGAAGGCTTGTCGAGGAATCCGTCAGAAGAATTCTCAGAAAATCCTTAGATAAGAAGGTCAAGATCATTCACGGTGACCTTTATGAAGCCGACTTCTCCGGGGCGAACGTCATAACTCTCTATCTTCTACCGAGCACTCTCAAAGCCTTGAAACCCAAATTACTTTCACTTAAAAGAGGGTCCAGGATAATCTGCCACGATTTCCCGATCCCAGGGCTCACGCCCTCAGAGGTCGCTAGGATCAAATCTTTAGAGACTGGTAAAATTCATAGAGTGTATCTTTATGAGATAAAGTGAGGCGATAAGGTTGATATATAAGGTGTTACCAAATCATAGATATGTTGTTACCGCAGCACCCCCTCCCCCTCTTACTTCTAGCATTAATAGCTCTTAGCATTCTAGGGGTCACGGCTGCCGCTGAGGTCGAGGGGGAGGAGAAGCCTCTGATAGTTGCGTCTACGAGCGTTCTAGGAAGCGTTATCGAGGATCTAGCTGGAGACAAGGTTCAAGTAATCATTCTAGTGAATCCATCCATCTGCCCAGCGCATTATGATGTTAAGCCGAGCGATCTTTACGCGGTCTCTAAGGCCGAGCTGATCTTCTATCATGGAATGGAAGGATGGCTTATGCAGCTTTATAATGCGTCGGGGTCGAGAGCTGAGCTGATAAGGGTTTCAGGCGGGTGGTCAACGATTGAAGAAGCGAAATCGTATTATCGTCAGGTTGGTGAGGCCCTTGAATCCAAGCTCGGGCTTGATATTTCAGAGAAGCTTGCTGAAAGGCTTAAGGAGCTGGATGATGTGGCTGAGAATGTCTTGGAGGAGGCTCAGGCTAAAGGCTCATCCTCGATCAATGTTATAGCCATGAGTTGGCAGAAGCCCTTTGTCGAATGGCTTGGATTTAGGGTGGTTGGAGAGTTCGGTCCTCCTGAAAGACTCTCCTCATCGGATATCGAGGAGCTAATCACGCTAGGTGAGAAGAATGAGGTAACTATAGTCGTGAGCAACCTTCAAAGCGGCACGGAAGTCGGGGAGGCAGTGGCCAAGGAAATCGGCGCGGTCCACGTCGTCTTATCAAACTTCCCTGGAAGCGACCCGGAGACGGACAGCCTCGCAGACCTTATCAAAGCTAATGCGGAAAAGCTTCTCGGGGCGATAAGTCTTCATCAATTGAGAGTATCTTTGATGAAAGCGCGAAGCGAGGTCGAGTTCTATAGGGTGGGCTTCTACTCGCTCGCGGTAGTGGTGGCAGTCGAAGTAGCTGCGATACTCTACTTGGTGAGGAGGTTGAGAACTGTTGAACGAGTACGCGGTTGAACTCGTAAATGTATCCACCCATTATTATGGGGAGAAGCGGCCGGCGATAAGGAATATTACGCTAAGAGTTCCCAAGGGTTCATTCACCCTGATTTCTGGGCCTAATGGCTCAGGAAAGACCACTCTCCTCGAGACCGCTCTAGGATTACTGAGACCAAGTCAGGGGGTTATCAGGATTCTTGGCTACGATATTCCGAGAGAGGCTTCTAAGGCCAGGAGATTTTGTTCGTATCTTCCTCAAGATTTTATGAAACCTGCAAGCGAGCCCTTCACCGCCAGAGAGATAGCTGCCATGGGGTTGTCCTCCAAGAGACCGATGGGGTGGCTGTCTGAAAGAGATTGGGAGCAAGTTGATCAAGTATTAAGTCTTCTCGGAATGCTTGAGCATGCTCGTAAGCCATTCGGCAAGCTTAGTGGAGGCCAGCAGCAAAGAGTGCTTCTCGCCAGAGCTCTAGTGAGAAAACCCAAGTTACTACTTCTCGATGAACCTTTCAGCGCTATGGATCGAGAATCCAGATCACTCATAGCCAGGAGAACATTCCCAAAACTTCTGAATAGCGGTTGTACGATAGTCCTCGTTAGCCACGTACCAGAGCTTGAGTCGATTACCCCTGACTTAGTTGTTGAGATGGAGGGGGGAGTGATTAGGGAGGTGTTACGTGCTAATGTCCATGCTCCTAGTTAACTCGCTTATAGCTGGAAGCTTGGCCGGAGGATTATGCGGAGCTTCCGGAGTGATAAGCAATAGGCTGAACCTTACGACAATAGCTTTCGCGATGGCTCATGCGGCTCTTGCAGGATCCGCGTTAGCTCTGGCCTTAGACATGGACTTACTTCCCTTAGCCATGGGCCTAGCAGTTCTCACAGCAATATTGTTGGGCCCCCTTTCGGACCTCTTAAAGGTGTCCTTAGATCTAATCTCAATGACCCTTTTCTCCGTGTACAATGCCTTGACTTTCATATTCATACTCCTTAGCCCCGGCCCAGCTCTGATGACCGAGAAGATAGGTCAGCTTTTATGGGGGAGCATCTTAGCAATCCGACCCAGCTACATACTAATTTTAGTGCTTGTCTCCGCGGCATACACTACCTTTTTCACAGTATTCTGGAGGAGACTTAGCTCTATGCTTTTCGATCTAAAGCTCGCGGAGGCAGAAGGAGTTAATGTTAAGCTATACAAATATGTTTTACTCACCGTAATCGGAGTTACGGTAGCTCTGGCCCTAAGAATCACAGGAGGCTTCTTGGTCTTTTCGCTTCTATACCTCCCAGCAGCCGCATCGCTTCAACTATTCAGCACCATGAAGAAGCTGATCGCCTTCTCCTGGATCCTAGGCTCCGTCTCCTCCTCCGCCGGCCTCTGGATAAGCCTTTTCTCAGACCTCCCTGTGGGTTCCTGCATCGTCATGGCAGCAGTTATCGTTTTTCTTGGGTCGGCCGTATATTCGAGGGTGAGGTTCAGAATTAGGTTGAGGGAGGGGTGAGAGTTGGAAGAGTTAAGTGTTCTGGACTGGATCTTAGAGAGAGCTTCCATCTTTCATTGCCATATGGGCCCGTTCCTAGCGCTTGGAGTTAAAGCTGGACTGAGAGCGATAGAAGTCCTCGGATATGAGCCCTTTAAGATGAGAGCGAAGGTGATTGCCTTGAGAAAGCGAGCTCCTTACACATGCTTCGCAGATGGAGTACAGTTTACTACAGGATGTACCTTGGGTAAAGGAAACATAGAGGTTTGCGAGGGGGAGGGACTTAAAGCGATCTTCACCTTAGGATCAAGAAAGTTAGAACTAGAAGTTAGAAAAAATGTCTTAAAGAACGTAGAAAGCTCGGTAGATCTTGAAGCTAAAGCTAGAGATATAATGAGAGCACGCCTGCTCGATGTCTTCGAGGAAAGATTATCTCCATGAGGAGCTAGTTAATCGAAAATTTATTAGCTCTTATGCAGAATTTCGAGTCGGTGTCGCCGGCATCCTAGAGAGGCTGAGGGACGCCGGAGAGGGGTAGGATGGTTCAGAGTTCTGAGGATGTAGGGAGGAGGGCACTTCGCCTGCTTAAGAATCTGCTCATACTCTATTTCGCATTCTTTCTATGCAGATCTATTGAGCCATTTTTACGCCCATTCATAACGATAAGATTTGGAGGGGTGCTCATCGACAGCGAGACAATCATCACGGCCGCATCTCTACTCCTCCTAATCTACTTCGGGTATTTCATCCTAATCGACGTGAGGTTTTTTCTAAATTTGGCGAGTAAAATCCTCTCTGCGTGGCTTGTGGGCGAGGAGAAAAGCAGGATCAGGATCGTGGCCTACGACTTCGCAGTGATAATAGCGCTCATTCTACTTCATGAGCTCATAGTTCCCCTGGCCAGAAGCATTCAATCAATCGGCGAATCTCTCGCGACGATAGCTCAACTTGTGATACTAGCCGTGATCCTGCTGATGGTCTATCACCTAGCGAGTCAAGTCTATTACTTGATAAAGAGCCGGGTCGAGAAGTTCGTGAAGAACCTAACTGAAAGATTTTCCAAAGAAGGCTCAAACAGCGGGGTAAGAGAGACTTGAATGTAACAGATGTCTTCATTCTCGTTTTTGTATTGATCCTAATTCTTCTCATCACTGAGAGATATCATAGAAGCGTCGCTGCCCTGATAGGCGCTCTTCTGACGATCCTATTTGGAATCGAATATGGGCTTTTCCATCTTCCAAGCGTGCTCGAGGAGCTAGTCAGCCTAATAGATGTTAACACCATTTTGCTAGCTCTAGGGGTCATGATACTCGCTGAGGCCGTTACGCGAACAGGCTTTTTCGAGTTCATTGGACTGGGCCTCGCAAAGCTTGTTGGAGGTAGTTTTAGGAGAATATCAATAATTTTGATCGTGTTAACCGTCTTCATAACCGCCTTCGTTACAACGATAACCGCTATGGTGATTCTAGGGGCTTTAACGGTCTCATTAGCAAGACGCTTCAAAGCCGATCCCTCGAGAACGATAATCTATGAGGCGGTTATGACTAATGTTGGAGGTCTTATGCTCATGATAAGCTCCATACCCAATCTAATAGTAGCCGCTCACTTAGATCTACAGTTCGTGGAATTCATCCAAGTAAGCCTCCCTCTCGCTCTTCTCATTACGTTTGCTTCAGCCCTATACATTTACCCTACATTACGTGGGCAAGCCCACGATATAGAGGAGATCGAGGCAGATGCTTGGGCTGTAATAGGAGATAAACACATGTTTTATAGGGCAATGATCATATTTGTCTCGGCGGTAATCTTATTCGTTCTAAGAGATATCATCGGAGTTCCTCTGGGATTGATAGCTATAGGATGCGCTGTTGCTGTTCTCGCTCTCGGTAGCCGGGAGCCTGAGTCAATCTTCTCCAGCATCGACTGGGGGA
>CAZILE010000043.1:0-7992 GCA_964540045.1 uncultured Nitrososphaeria archaeon
GTTCGCTCCATCACCGACATTATCATCGTGTTCATTATCCCTATTCCGGCGACGATGAGCGAAACGCTGGCGACTATCAGCATGAAGATCGAGAAGTTCGAGATTATTGCCTTGACGTTTCTTACGATCGTCAGCGGGCTGATTATCTCAATATCATCTCCGTAAATGCTCCTCAGGTTATGTATGAGGGGTTCAACGGCTTCAGGAGAATCGGCCACAATCACTATCGCGGGATAATACTTGTATTCAAAGAGGTTTCTGGCGGCTTCAACTGTTCCCAAGATGCTGTTATCAACATCCAGATAGGGTGTCGATCCGAACTCATCGTAGATGGCTCCCACCATGAAGCTCCGGGTTTTAGCAGCCGAGCCCTCCTGCAATACCACCGAGATTGAAGAGTAAAGTCTTATTCGCTTGTTCGGGTCCTCCGGCGGATATGCCACTTTGTATCCTAAGGCGACGATGGCCACGTCCGCTGGCTGAAGAGGATCACCCTCCTTTAGCTTCAGGTCTGGGAGAATCAATTTTATGATCCTAGGATCCGTTGCTAGAAAGTTCACCTGCTTCTCAATTGATCCGGCCTTAAGCTGGATCCTCGTGAAGTAGAAGGGCGCTGTCGCCTTCACTCCCGGAAGCCTTGAAAGCATTATTACATCAGTGTCGGTGAACTTCACGCTTCCTTCAACGGGTAATATCCAGATGTTATTGCTGCCGATTCTCGACAATACGTCCGTGAGAAAGCTGTCGAACCCGCTGGTATTCGAAACGAGGGTTATCACGGCGATTATTCCTATTGATATTCCGAGAATCGTTAGAACGCTTCTCGTTCTCCTGTCCCGAAGACCCTTGAATGCATACCAAGCGATGTCAACCGACCTCAACCCTCCTCGACCTCCTCGCCAGGTAGACGGCAATGGCAACGACTATCGCCACGATGAACAAGATGAATAGCATCTGATTCAGGGTAATTGTCGGCTTCATCTCCTCAGAAGATGCCTCCTCGGCGGATGGGAGGTCTACCAGAGCCTTGAGCATTGTTTCTCCCTTATTCCTAAGGGAGTCTAGGTAGCTCACCCTGAGAACGACCTCAGCTTTGCCCTCCTTTTTCCTAAAATCTTCTATTGGAATGTTGAAGAGTATTGGAGCGTTCGGCTCGACATCCCCTAGATAGCTTATCTTTGTTGAGCTTAGGTCTCCGCCGACGAGCTCGACCCTCGTATAAGATGCTTTCTCTGTCCCCTCATTGAGGAGTCTACCGACGAGGAGAAGCTCCTCCCCAAGCTTTTCGACGGATATCTCTTGTAGGGTGATGTCTATTATTCCCTTGACATACATCCCGAGGAGGTGATTTTCATTTCTTATCTGACCGCTGGGCTCTCTGAAGCTCGCCTCTACCTGGAGATTGAAGGGTTCTCCGATCGTTGATCCGGAGGAGGTCTCTGATGGAGCATAGAGCTTCAGCTCGATGACCTTCTTCTCCCCCTCCGATAGACTGGGTATGCTCCAGGTCGTCGCACCGAGTAGCGTTATCCAGCCGGCCGTTGGAGATACGGTCAAAGTGATATCTTCCAGCCTCTCACCAGATATGTTTTCAATCGTTATGTTCGCCGACTCTATCATTCCTCCCCGGACGTATTCGCTCGCATAGATCCTCAGCTTATTTCCCCTACTTTCTTCAAGTACAGTTATCGTCAGCCCCTTCTCGATGACATGTCTTCCCTCATCATCCGCGTAGGTTATTGAGACGGGAATGGAATACGATCCACCTGCTGCCATCTCGTTCACGAACACCTTGAGGGAAAGCTCCCTCTCGACCCCGGGCTCTAGATCGCCGAGCTTGACAGATAAGGATCCCTCCAAAACTGTTATGGGTGGGTTAGGTAGCTGGGCTAAGCCTACTTCAAGGTTGACATCCCTAGCAGTTTTCGAGCCATCATTCTTTACGAGGATCTTCAGGACATCAGATTTAGCGGGCTCCAATATCGGATCTTCAATGAGAGTGTCTAAGAGGACTCCGACCCCGCCGAGCGGCTCAACCCTAAGTAAGAGATCGTGAGACTCTTTGATCAACTTTCCATAGGAGTCTTGATATTGTATATCCACAAGCAAACTGGCAACACCGTCCGCCAAGGCTCTACTGATGAAAATTCTAAGCGGAATGCTTATCGATGAGCCCGGGGCGAGGCTTCCGATGAAATGTCTCCCCTCGCCCCTTAGGATCGCCAAGCCGCTGGAGCCTGATCTGATCCAAGCTTCAACCGAGGATGCGTAAGCTGATCCAATGTTCTCTAAGGTTAGCTGAAGCTCATGAGAGCTCCCGGGTTTGAGCTCGTTCAGGCTGAGAATGGGCTTGAGTATGCTTCTTCCCGTTACCCTAAACCTCACCTTAACATGACCGGTCGTTATGGTGTCTTCATCCCATTCCACGTATTTCAGGGCAAGGCTTGCTTTATGCTCTCCGACCTTAACCTTCTCCCCTATGTCCAAGAGGAAGCTCAGGTAGAATCGCTCACCTGACGGGACCTGCTTACTCACGGATGGGCCTGCCACCACTTCTCCGCTCTTGGAGTCCTTGAAGCCATCGGGCAGGTAGAGAACCCCCTCAACGTATCTCAGAGGCTCATCCATCGTGTTTACGAGCTCGACAACCAGCTGGACGTTCTTGTCTCCCGGAGCAACCTCGATTCTCGCGCTTTGATCCCCGAACCACGCGTCCGAGAAGACTATGTCTGGAACGGAGTTCGCTGAGACCGTCAGCGGGAGAACCGACGCCAGCAAAAGTAGGCAGAGAAGGGCTAGACTAATTCTCCTCATAGATCACACCGTCCCTCATCTTCACGATCCTTCTGGCTGGAGCGGCCGTTTCGGGATTATGCGTAACGACCACAAGAGTTATCCCGAGATCACGGTTAAGCCCCGTTAGCAGATCCACCACCTCGCCTGCCGACGCTGAGTCCAGGTTTCCCGTAGGCTCGTCGGCCAAGATTATCCTAGGGCTTGTTACTATGGCCCTTGCGATCGCAACTCTCTGCTGCTCTCCTCCACTCAGCTCCGTCGGCTTATGATTCATCCTTTGCGCTAAGCCGACGAGCTCTAAAGCCTCCTCCGCCCTCCTCAGCCTTTCCTTTCCATCGATCCCTCTCACCACGAGGGGGAGCATTACGTTCTCGAGGGCTGTGAGCCTTGGTATTAGATTGAAAGTTTGGAATACGAACCCTATAAGCTTGTTTCTAAGAATGCTTAACTCCTCGTCACCCAGCTTGCTTGGATCTCTACCCTCGATCAAAACCTTGCCTTTGGTAGGCCTATCTAAGGCTCCTGCGAGATGAAGGAACGTGGACTTGCCGCTTCCCGAGGGGCCCATAACTGCTATGTGCTCTCCTCGCTTGATCTCTATGCTCAGCCCCCTGAGAGCTGGGACATCGACCTTACCCAGCTTGTAGACCTTCCAAACGCTCTCAAACTTTATCGCGGCCTGCTCCAAGCCTTTTCACCCCAAGGGTCTGCGGCTGAGCCGACAATAAGAATTTTTTGTAACTCTTGGAGTATTATTTAGGATGAGGCATGAGCGGGTTGGGAGGGTTAATTAGTGCTCTTAAGAAGCTTGGGCTTACCGAGTACGAGGCAAGAGTCTACATAGCCGTTGTGGAGCTTGGCGAGGTAGAGGCATCAGAAATTGCTAGGAGATCGGGTGTCCCCAGAACGAGGATTTACGACGTTTTAGCTAAACTGGAGAACTCCGGACTAATTCAGAAGATTATGGGTTCCAGGCCAGCGGTTTACGCGGCGATACCCCCGAAGAAGGCTCTTGAACCCTTAAAGAATAAGCTCTTCGAAGAGGTTTCTCAAGCTCTGGACAAGCTGAAGCTGATGCATGCATCGTCGAAAACAATCTCTAAATATGATGTAATAATGCTTAGGGGCTTGCGGGCCTATGAAGCTGGCTTAGATTTGATAGAAAATGCGAAAGAGGATGTCCTGGCCAGGATAGCATATCTCCCCTCAAAGATCTTCGAGGAGCTGGTCGAGAAGCTTAGAAACGTAAAGCAGAAGAGGCGTAAGGTGTATCTGAGCCTCGATGTAGGGCTTCTCAGAAGAGAGATTTCCTTGGAATTTCTCGAAGAAGTTCTCAAGGAGTTTAATGGCGACACATTCAGCCCCCTCATGCCATTTAGCTTCATCACCTCAGACTTTCAAGACCTCCTTCTACTTTACGTCCCCCCAGATAGACCTGAGAAATGCTATGGATTCTTGGTCCACGGGATCGGAGAAGCTGGAAGAATCGTGAAGGAACATCTCCTCAAGGAGCGCCGCCTTCCGAGTAGTCAATAAGCCTATCAGCTCAGGCCGCCGAGCTCAACAAAATCGAGAAACTCTTGCGTTGAGTTGAAGGTCTTGTAGAAAGTCGAGTTCGCTATAAAGTTCACATAAGCTAGCGGGACCTGCTTCTCCCACTTTTTCACCCATTGGTTTACAGCGTCCTCAGAGGGCTCGGGCTTTATGAACGAGCTGCTAACTGGTATAAGCTTAGCTAAACCCATATCCATCAGCTGGTGCTTAAGCTGCGGGTTTAAGATCAATGGATCTAGATACATCATCACAGATTCTCTGCCTTCACCCTTCTGCTTCTCAAATATTACTTCAAGTGCATAGCTCACATCAGTGGCGTAGAGGCCGGCTGGATCCACTATTATGTAACCTTCATTGACTTTATAGAGCACCGCCATATGAGCAAATGGAGATGTACCCTTCAACCCTATTAGATATGGGCTCTCCCCATCTTCTGAAACTAACGTCAAGGCTGCGTACGAAAAAATCGCTAAGTCCTCGCAATCTCCTCCCTTCCTGCTTAAAGTTTCGAGCGGGGATGAGGCGTGATCCATAATGGGCCAAATATCGTCATCCACCACCACTTCGTGGAAATCATCTGGAAGGTATTGTAGGTTTACCATGATCCAGGTCAACAGTTTCTCAGCCTTTATAGCCGGTTGATCTTCCTTAGAGAGGCCGAGATCCTCAAAAACGAGGGGCTCCAATTTTGAAGATTCCGATAAAAATTCTTTCAACATCTCCGGTATCACTTCGGGTTTTATGATGACCCTCTTTGAGACCGATCCCACTAGAAAGCTGAGCCTCTCATAATCTTTTCTAATGGAGAAATAACTCCTATTTAGGAAACGGTAGTTTGAAGAAAGATTCTGATACTGTTCCCCAATCTTGCTTAGATTCTTCTCAAGTATCGAAATCTTTCCTTCAAGCCCTTCTAAGGCTTCACGAAGCTGTATGCTCTCATTAGATAGTCTTTCGTTCTCCCACCTCATTTTCGCGTACGATGACCTTAGCTCCTGATACTTCGATTCGAGTTCCCGGCTTAGGGATAGCAGGTTTTTATATTGTTGAGCCAAATTCTTATAGTCTTGTAAAAGAGCCTCGTTAGATGAACGAAGATCGGATATGGCGTAAAAAGCGTAGAAACCTATCGTCAAAGTTATTAAAGCGAGTATCGCGCATAAGGCTAAGAGAGCTACTTGAAACTTTGACACACGCTCACCTAACTTCTTGATATATTTCGGAAGCTTTATCCTTTAATGAGGCCGATAATGAGGCTGACCCGACCCAGCATCAGACCTTCCCCAGAACGAGCTTATACTTTCCTTTTTGTTAAGAGCTTGTTAATGGCGTTAGTCATCGCTTCTACACTCGCCATAACTATATCTTCTCTTGCCCCCCTGGCCGACACGAGGTTTCCTTTCTCATCCTCGACTTTAATTATGACCTCCGCTATTGCGTCGGACCCTCCGGTAACCGCTTCTATCCTGAACTCCCTCAAGCTTATCTTCGTCAAGTTTTGAATTATCTTCTGTATCGCCTTCAAGGAGGCATCGACCGGGCCGACCCCGGTTTCCGCGGAGATATATTCTTCTCCCATGACGTTGAGCTTAACGGATGATGTTGGCATGACTCCTGTTCCAGTTACCACTACAAGCTCCTTGAGGTTTACGGCTTTCTCCTTCTCGGCCGGCATCTCGATCACCGACCTCGCAATTGCCAGAACATCGGTATCTGTTACAGTTTTGCCCTTATCTCCTAACTCCTTAACTCTCCTCAAGATTTCAGCGATCTGGCTTTCGGTCGGCTTCAATCCGCTCTCCTCGAGTATAGTCTTAATTCCATGCTTGCCAGCGTGCTTTCCAGCAACGATCTTTCTTATCCTCCCAACAAGCTGGGGCTTAAATGGCTCGAAGGCGCTCGGATCTATCACTACTCCCTTAACATGGATTCCCGACTCATGCGCGAAAGCGTTGTCTCCGACTACCGGCTTATGAGGTTGAAGCTGGATTCCTGTTAATCTCTTGACCAACTGGGAGGTGGCATAGATCTTCGCCGTATCTATATTGGTCTTCTTTCCATAAAGTAGCGTCAAAGCCATCACTACCTCCTCCAAAGCGGCGTTCCCAGCTCTTTCGCCTATACCATTTATGGTTACATGAGCTTGAACCGCTCCAGCCTCTATTCCGGCTAAGGTGTTCGCGACAGCTAGGCCGAAATCATTATGGCAGTGAACGCTTATCGGCACCTTCACCACCTTTCTTATCTCTGAGATGAGCTCATACATACTTCTGGGGGTCATTATCCCAACCGTGTCGGGTATGTCTATCCTATCTACTCCAGCTTCCTCAGAGACCTTGCACACCTCCTTCAGGAACCCTAACTCGGTTCTAGTAGCATCCATCGGGGAGAACTCGCACACGAATCCATGCTCCTTGACGTAGGATATCGACTTAAAGATCCGCTTGAGAGCCTCCTCGCGAGTGGTTTTCAGAACATTTCGCAAGTGGATGTCGCTCGTAGAGAAGAATACGTGGATAGAGCTAGGCTCGACGCTCATCGCCACATCTATGTCATCTCCGCCTGCCCGCGCGAGAGCACATACCTCGGCTTTCAGCCCTGCCTCGGCAATAAGCTTAACGGCATTTTTCTCACCCTCTGATGCCGCTGGGAAGCCTGCTTCGATAACATCAACCCCAAGTCTATCAAGCTGTACCGCTAGCTCCAGCTTCTGCTCCGGGGTTAAGCTTACCCCAGGGGTCTGTTCTCCATCTCTCAGGGTTGTATCAAATATTCGGATAATCTCGCTCAACTCAGGCTTTCCGTTCGGCAGAGAGATAATTAAGTTTTATTCCTAGTTTAGGTTCTTGAAGATGAAGTGATGTTTTAAGGTCTTTTAACGGGCGGATGAATTTCATTAAGAGGGTTAGAATTGAGGAGAGAGCCGTTGAAGAGGCTTAAAGCTCGTGGGACCCTTATTCTCGAGGTAGAGGGAGTTAAAGTGATCGATGAAGACCTCGCAAAGCTTCTTCTTCTAATTGAAAAGACCGGGTCAATTCTTTCGGCATCCAAAGCGCTAGAAGCGGCGTATTCGCGGTCTTGGGAGGCTATCGCGAGAGCGGAACGAATCTTAAAGATAGATTTGATTGAGCCGAGACGTGGAGGAAGGCACGGAGGTGGAGCAACGCTAACTAAGAATGGAAAGAAGATTCTGAACCGCTATCTAGAAGAATATCGGAAGATGTTTGGTAAAAGGTTGACGATCGAAGAAGCTGAAGTCATGGCGCCAGAACTAGTATATGCGGGAAGTAACGACCTCCTGCTAGAGCATATTTTCGGGCTTCTTAGAGATAGGGGGGTGGAGCCCATGGAGATAGCGTGGAGGGGATCTTCCGGCGGATTGAGCCTGCTAATGCTAGGGGAAGCTGACCTCGCTGGAATCCACCTCTATGATCCAAGTAGTGGCGAATATAATACACCATTTCTCCAGAGATATTGGCTTGAGGATCGGGTGGCACTCGTTAGAGGATATGAAAGGGAAATCGGGTTCGCGTCTAAGACTACTTTCGATGACCCTATTGGAGCCCTAATTCGTGGAGAGATCAGACTGATAAACAGAAACCTGGGATCAGGAACTAGAATATATTTGGATTATCTAATTAG
>CAZILE010000044.1:0-7990 GCA_964540045.1 uncultured Nitrososphaeria archaeon
AACTCCAACACTATTCGCGCAGCCTCTCCGGCTACGATCCCAAGACCTCTCGGCCCCGGAATGAGCTCTATCCTAACACTTCCTCGCTTACCTTCAACCTTTGTTGGAAGGCTGTGCGGGGAGTCACATGCGCACTCCCAGCTCCCGCATCCTCTTCTAACTGGGATGAGATTGAGCTTTGCGTTTCTTACGGCCTTCTCTATGGCTGATACTACGTGGACGGCTTTCCCGGTCCCGAGCCCGATGTACCCGTCCCTGTTTCCGACGATAGTTATTGCTCTGAACTTTGACCTCTCGCCGGCAGCCGTCTGCTTCTGAACTAGATTTATGTCAAGGACCTCTTGCTCCAGCCCTGGAAGGAGATAATCTACTATCTCAACCTCTGTTATCTTGAGGTTGTTTGCGAAGAGCTCGGCTATCGAGGTTATCTTCCCCTCCTTAACCATTCGACCGACCTTAGTTCTGGGCACCCACTCCTCCAGACTCATTTCCTCCCAACTCCCTTAGGATCCTATTCTTAACTTCTTCAAAGTGAGATTCAAGATTTAGGTAAACAGATTCATCAGTTTTTGAGAACTGAGATGTTTCTTGGCCGGATTCACGTAAAATTTTATAGTAGTTTGAGATGTGCGCTCCCCGAATCCTATCCTCGCTTGGAAGTTTCTCCTCTCCTAGAGGTATCTCGACCCCTGCATCTCTGAAACCTACCGCCGCAGCAAAAACCTTGGATCCCTTGCTTGGCGTGTAAAGACCTATGTCGAGTATCGCCCTACTGGCCTTCTTCTTAATGAGTAAGCCTGCTAAAAGCCCTGTGAGGTATGCTGCTGCAGTGTTCTTTAGACCTGCCCTCCACCCAAACTTCCTAAGCTTCTTAGAGGTTACGGTTAAGAGCGTTTCATCCCCCCCGAACTTAGGTTTAATTACTTGGACAATAATCTGCTTATTCGTTTTCCTAATGACAAGCCGCGGTAAGCCCGATTTCACGAACTTTAACCGCTTCCTATAATCGGTTAAACTAAGCCTCCTCCTCTTCGGAGGCATTCTTTTCAGCAAGCTCATAGCAGAGGCCTCCTGAGCAACTTATTCTGCTCCATATATTCGACCATTGCCGCGATGGACTTGAACGCGCCTGCTTTAACCATTCGATAGACTCTCCTGTAAACAGATTTTGTAACTAGACCTCGATCTCTAAGCTCTCGAAGTTTCTTTCTCTGGGCTCTAACTCTCCTCATCCACTGCTCCTTTCTCGAGAGCCTGCTATACTTCCCTCCTTTCCTGCTTCCTGGCCCCTTCTTCTTTCGCTTTCTAGCTCTAGCTCTGCTAACACCCCTCTTTTGCTCCTTGTAGATCACGCCGTCCTTTATCAGCCGCTTAACATCCTCCCTCGTTATAGCCTCCAAGATCTCATCGAGATTCTCCGGGTTCAGCTTAACGCGGTGAACCCCGCATTTGAGGAGATCCGCTGCCAGCCTCTTCTGAAAGGTGAGCTTAAGACCCACTTTCCTCCACCTCCTTAACTTCCTGCTCCTCTTCGGCTATCTCTTCAACCTCCGGCTCAACCACCTCGACCTCTTCAGCTTCCTCAGCTAGCGTGGGCGGGTTAAGAACCTTTAACCCGAGCTTCTCAGCCTCCTCGAGTATCACTAGCCTTTTTCTCATCCCCACGGAGCCCGCTATCCTAACGGCATGAACCTCAGGGTTTAAGCCTTCTAGGTCATCCGGCCTATAAACTAGAACCTCCTTATAGCCGCTTGGATGTAGGCCTCGATAGGTTCTAGGAGTCCTGTATCCTACTTTGACGAGCGGGGGCCATCCCTTAACCTGAAGCCTCATCTTGCTATCCTTACCCTTAGGCTTCCTCCAGTTAGGCTTAAGCCTGATATACCTCCAGCTCTCCTGCCTAACGAACTTAGGTCTCTTGAGCTTCAGCTCTCTAACCCATTTGGGGATCTTTATCGGGCTCATTTACTCCACCCCACTCCCTTCTCATAGATGTAGATCCCGTCCAAAAACTTCCGAAGATCTTTTCTCCTCACTCTCGTTGCCTGCTCGATGTTCGCCGCAGTCTGCCCGACAGCCTCCTTGTCAACTCCCTTTACGATAACCTCTTCGCCCCTGACCTCTACCTTAGTTCCTTCTCCGACGATCTTCGCGATCCTCGGATTTCTCTCGCCAATGAAGTTCTCAATATAGACCATGCGGCCTTGAACCTTAACCGATATCGGGAAGTGAGATGCGACTATCCTCATCTTGTAGATGAAGCCCTGGGTAACCCCGATAATCATGTTCCTGATAATAGAGCTTAGGGTTCCGATTAGAGCTTCCGCACGCCTGCCCTTGCCGAGAACCTTAATCACCACCTTGTTTGAAACGACCTCAAGCTTAGCATTAGCATGGCTTAGATCCTTAGCCAGTTCACCGAGCTTACCCTTAACCCGGATTCTAGAAGAGCCTTCAAGCTCAACCTTCACGCCCTCAGGGATCTCGACTTCCTCTACGTATTCCTTCAGGGGCATAACCCCCACCCCGCTTGACATTAGCGTCATTTCCAACCCTCAGGTTCTAGGATCTCATTTTCAGCCCCCTATATGACTATTTAAAATTACAATCAGGAAGGAATATGCGCCAACCCCAGACTAGTATACGTATCCTAAGAGCTTGCCGCCTATTCCTAGCTGTTTTGCCTCCTTATGAGACATGACCCCCTTGCTTGTCGTAACTATCAGTATGCCTATGTCCTTGCTTGGGAGGTACTGCTGTTCCCACCTTTCATATTCGTCTTTTTTGACGCTAAATCTCGGCCTTATCGGGGCCGCGCGGTTGATTCTTCCTAGTAACTGTATTCTGAACTTTCCTCCCCTCCCGTCCTCGATGTACTCAATGGCGCCCACGTATCCATGTCTTTGAAGGGTCTTCAAGATCTCTCCCACCAGCTTGGAAGCATAATAAATGCACTCCCTGTTTCTAACCATTTCATTATTCTGAAGGGTTGTGAAAAGGCCGGAAACCAAGTCCCTGCTCATCTCCTCAGTCAAGAGCTAATCCGCTATCCCCCACTTTTAAAGTTAAGTCTAAAAGGCAGAGAGGCAGCAGTAGGGACCCATGCTTTCTTCCATCAACTTCCCTGCATCCTCTCACAGCATTAAAACATCGAATTAGCAGTATTCGGTCTTAGCTTTCCGTAAAACCTAGGGAAAGAAGCTTGTAGCAATACCTCGCCTTCACGTTATCGTTGAGCCTGTGATGTCTTTGATACCGAACAAAAATCGTAACACATGATAGCGATTTCCACAAGATCCTTAACACAGTTTTTTGAAAAGTCCAATATGCTACATATATCTATACAGCGTCGCCGAGTTATTCATAGACTTTAAAACCTAAGAGAGGGGCAACCTCATTTAAGCATCTCCTACATATGTAGAGATTGTATTTCCTAATTACGCCTACGGTCGTCCCGCATCTCCTGCACTTGACGACCCCTTTGCCGAACTTCCTTTCCTTTGGAGGCTTATGCTTCGCCATTCCGGTCTCTCAGAAGCATGCTGAATTCAGGATAATTTAAGTTTCATCTAGAATGCTATTCTTCCTCTATTATCCGGGCTCCGAAAACTTGTCGCATGAACTCCATGGCCTCCTCTCTCGTTATCTTATGGCTTGGCCCTATCTTTCCTCTTGCTCTTCTTCTCAGGGCTACTCTGAGACCTGGCCTAGAGAGATGTACGCATACATCCATTCCTATTATTCCCAACTCGGGATCGTATTTCGTCCCAGGAATATCTAGATGCTCCTTTATTCCAAAGGAGAAATTTCCGTTCTCGTCAAAGCTTGACGCTTTTAGAGTGTTATTTACCGCTTGGAGAGCTTTCTGAAGAAATTCGACCGCCTTCTCCTTTCTTAGGGTCACTCTCACGGCTATCGGCTGACCTTTATAGATCCCGAAACCCTTTATCGTCCTCTTGGCCTTTCTTAGCTGAGGCTTCTGACCTGTCAGCATCTCGATTATCTTCGCGGCCCTCTCAAGCCTCGGCGTACTGGCCCCGATGCAGGAGTTCACGACAACCTTCTCCACCCTAATTCTCCTCATCGGGTTCTCCTTTCTCTCTTCTTTCTCTCCCGCCTCCATCACGGTAGCTTGATCCATGGCTCCTCCTCACCCACAACCATCACGTAATCAAGTATTGAGCTTACCTCTCCCTGAGATGTTTTCAACTTCACGACCGGTTTAGCGGGGTAAACGACATCCTTCTTGATCTCTACGATCTCACCATGTAGCCCCTGCTTCGGCCCCTTAACCAATAAACCGTATTTCCCTTCCTCGAGCTTAAGGTGGTTTAGGATGACCTGACTGGGGATCGAGATCTTCAAAGTATCCTTCGTGTTGTACTCCTTGACCTCATCGGTAATCTCCTTGAATCTGAGGTTCCGGCCGTCATGAAGCGTTATCTGGAGATGGCCTCCGGGCACGTGCATCTTCTTAACGATCCTGCCGAGCTTGAAACCCGACTCCTCTTGCGAGATCTCTATCAGGTCTAAACCACGCCTATAAACCGGAAGGATCCTGAAGTTTTCGCCGGTTTCAGGGATCGATACCACGTCCATCAGTCCCACCGGGAACTTGTAATCTTTTACCGGCTTTCCATCGACCAAGATCCTCCCGGATTTGATTATTTTCCTCGCCTCTTCGGCTCTCTCCGCATACTTTAGATAATCTCTGACTATTAGTAACAAAGGTATGCACTCGTACTTGGGATGTGGACCCGGGGATGGATGAACCAGGAAGACGGCTTCCTTAACGGAGATCCTTAGGTGTGGAGGTGCTGCAAGCCTTTTCAGGTGGCCCATCAGGCTTCAGCCTCCTTTCCTCTCAATAAAGCTCTCTTGCGATACTCGTCATCTAGGTTCAGCTCCGTGATCATGAGGTTGGAGATGTGAATCGGCCTCGGAACCGTGCTACCGTCAGTTTTCTTAATCGTAACGTTCTCTATGTGAACCAGCTGTCTCTCCCTATCAACTCCTGTAACCTTTCCCTCAACTCCCCTGAACTCTCCTCTCATTATCCTTACCCTATCTCCGACCCTAATCGGGAAGGATCTCCTCCCATACTTCTCCTTAAGCTCCGGGGAGAGATGAGCCGACATGAGTTTAGGAAGAATATGAAGTGGAGCATTATAGAGAGATTTCCGCTGCTTTCTAGGCTTTGCCGATCGCCTCGCCATCCCGATCACCTAACATTCTGAAGATTAATCTTGGGCATCTTTCTCCCAGCTGTCTCTAGCCCGAGGCGCCGGCTATTTAAAGTATATTATGCTCAGCGCTAAGCTTCCTGCTGACCTAGCTGGAGAACCCGTTTAGTGAAATTATGCCTGTTTCTGAGCCTCGGAATTATCCCCTTCCTAGGCTTAGCCTCTATCCTCGGCGTCTGAGACCTAACCTTTCCAGCTTTTGTTATCGATCCATGGCTTGGCATGCTTATCAATTGATCCTAGTTAAGCGATCATTTATAGTTTCTCGTTACTCGAAGGTCTCGTAACGAACTATCTCATCAAGCCTTTTCTTCGAAGGGGGATTAGGCCGCTCAGCAGGATATCCTATCGTTATCATGGCGACAACCTTTAGGTGGTCGGGGATCTTAAGGGTCTTCTTCACCTCTCTCTCAACGAAATGACCTATCCAACAGGACCCCAAGCCTAAGGCTTCAGCAGCGATCACCATGTTCTGTAAGGCTATCGCGACATCGACGACCGCCCACTTCTCTCGAGCATCCCCGCATCCGACTATCACCGCTGACGCATCCTCAATGAAACTATTCCAGCTTGAGAAGACTAGCTTTCTTTTCAGGTCAGGCTTCCTCACAACTATGAAGTACCATGGCTGGAGATTGTGAGCGGTTGGGGCGAGCCTACCCGCCTCTAGAATTGCTCTCAAGGTGTCTTCAGGTATCGGCTTCCTCTCATACCGCCTTATACTTCTTCTATTGTAGATTATTTTCAACATGCTCTCGGAGCCCAGGACCCATCTCCTCAAGCATTTTTGAATGTTATCTAAGTGATTAAGATTTTTCTGAGCGAAAAAACTAAGATATCATCGAGTAGCTTGCTCCGGTCATGAAGTTGAAGATCGCGGTTTACGGGTTCGGTGAAGTTGGAAGACTCCTAGCGAAAGTTGCTCTTCTGAGGGAGCATGAGCTAGTCGGGGCAATCGACATAGATCCTAAGCTCGTGGGAAGAGACGTTGGAGAACTCTTAGGAACAGAGAGAGTCGGAGTTAAGATTACTAAAGATGTTGAAGAAGGATTGAAGAACTGTGAGGTCGTCCTCCATGCAACCGGCTCATATCTTCGAGATGTTTATGGCCAGCTTGCCGATGTTGTAAGGTTGGGGAAGTCTCTCGTCTCGACATGTGAGACCCTAGCATATCCCTACTATAGATATCCTGTTCTTGCTCGCAGGCTTGATGATCTGGCGAAAGCTCGAGGCTCTACCCTGATCGGCTCCGGCATAAATCCAGGCTTTCTCCTAGACACTCTAGTAATAGTCTTATCAGCCCCTTTTCCGAAGGTCAGAAGAGCGAAGGCTAAGCGGTCTTTAGATGCATCCAAGAGAAAAGCATCGTTTAGGAGGAAAATAGGCCTTGGGCTTGATCCCTTGGAATTTCTCAGGGGATTGAAGAATGGAAGCTATACGGGACATGTAGGTTACGCTGAGTCGGTCTGCCTGATAGCGGATGCCGCTGGTCTCGATCTTACTAAAGTAGTTGAGAGCCAGGAACCCTTGGTCGCTGAGGGAGAGATTAGGTCGGAAAATCTGGTTATAGGTGATGGAAAGGTTAGAGGTGTCAAGGGTTACGGCGTAGGATACGTTGGTGACGATGAGAAAATTAGGGTGGAGTTCGAGGCCTCTGCCCTGGCTGAGGAATATGAAGAAATCGTGATTGAGGGTGAGGAATGCTCCGTAGCCTGGAGAAGTAGCGGGACTCCCGGGGATCTGGGAACCGCTTCGGTGATCCTAAGCATAGCGGAGAGAACCGATCAAATGCCTTACGGCCTTCTCACCATGGCTGATGTGCTACCCTTTGGGCTACGGTTTGATGGTTCGGCGAAACTCTAATTAGAGTAGAGTCCTAATGAAATGCGGGTCTATGAGCGCCAAATCCGCAGTTCTCGTGGCTAATCCGCTTGCCGTGATAGGCTTAGCTGACAGTGGAGTCCAGGTAGTTAAGTTCTTTCCAAGAGATCTGGAGGCGAGATACGAGAAGTTCTTGAGTATCTTGAGAGGAGAGATTGTTGATGAAGTTAGAGAGGTCGTCTCTAACCTAACTTCAAATGGCTTCAAAAGGATAGCTGTATCCCCATCTTCGCTCTTGACCGCTCTCATTAAAGAGATTCGGGAAGCAGACTTCACCGAACTTGAAAAACCGATAGACCTAGAGGAGATCTTTGTAAAAAATGGATTGATTGATAGCGTGGAGGAATACCGCAAAGAAGTTAAGCAGGTTTTAGATAAACTCGTGGCCGAGGAACTGAAGAAGGCTGTCGCTCGCAGAGATATGATGATAGTTCACGCGGTCCACGTTCTAGAGGATCTAGACAAGCAGATAAACATGTTTTACACTAGGTGCAGGGAATGGTATGGACTGCATTTCCCGGAGCTTGCGGAACTCGTGGAGGACCTCGAAGATTACATGAGAATCGTCGTGGAGTTCGGCTCTAGAAGAAATTTCGATGAGAAAAAGCTTGGGGAAGTCGTCGGCTTGAAGAAGGCTAGAGAGATTATTGAGAGAGCTGAGAAGTCTGTCGGCGCAAATCTAAGCCCGGAGGATGAGGAACAGGTTAAGGAGATAGCGAGAGAGGGGCTGAGGCTCATCGAGCTCAGGAAGGAGCAGGAGAGATATATAGAAGAACTCATGTCGGCTGAGGCTCCGAATATCTCCGCTACCGCTGGCCCAGTCCTGGGAGCGAAACTCATCTCGATGGCAGGTGGGCTTGAGAAGC
>CAZILE010000045.1:0-2379 GCA_964540045.1 uncultured Nitrososphaeria archaeon
TCACCTCACTCCTAACCCCGAGTTCCCTTCCAGGATACTTCTACCAAGGGAACCACAGCAAGCCATAATACACTTGAATAGATTTACCTGAGCATGCCTTGTTAATCGTCAGCTTCGCGTCATAGTAGACCTGGCCTCCAACTCCATGTGAGTAAGTTATCTCGATATCATAGCCTTTTATGAGATCCTTCTCAAGCATCTCCTTCGCTCTCTCTTCAATCATTTCAAGATCTTGCTCTGGAATACTTTTGAACTCCTTTTCGTAAGGCTCGGCAACTCTAACCGAACAATCCATGTTCGTTATATTCGCCCGAAGCGTGCCCCACTCCCCCATGTACAGCTCCGATGGGAGGAGTTCAACCTTGAAGTTCCAGGTCGGCTGAGCAGCGCAGAGGTGCGTAAGGGAGATTATCGAAAAGATGAGGAGAATTATCAGAGAGGTTACTGCGGGAGCCCTCAACCCCATAACCTTCAACAAGAATCAGAAAGGAAAAAGATAAGTTTGAACCGAAAGCAGCCTAGACAACTTTTATATACGTTTGAAAATCACATTATCCAAGCGCTCCAGAGGCGAGGCAAGAATGAAAGAGCAGAAGCATACTGTTCCAAAGGGCTTTTTCGGCCTCTGGAGCTTCAGCTATTTTGATTTCTATTTTGCCCTGGCTTAAGCCAGGGCCCCGGGTAAGTTTTTCTTTATTTTAGAGGTGTTGTATATGTCTGGGGTCCACTCTATAGGCTTTTGGGAACATCGGCTTCGATCTCGCGCGTCCTTAGTTCTCAGTCTGGAAAAGTGTATCGCAAGGGGTGATAAGCATGGTTTGGGGTAAGCGCGTTAGGTTGAATAGGATAACCGAGAATGGGAAGATGCTCTGCGTTCCAATGGATCATGGAGTAAGCTCGGGACCTATTAGGGGCGTCGACAGGATCCATGAGACTATTAGAAAGCTTGAAGCTGCTGGCGTGACGGCGATACTTGTTCATAAAGGGATCATAAAGAGTATGTCAGAACCGCCTAAGACTGGGATCATAATGCACGCATCTGCGAGCACCAGTCTCTCCACTTCGCCCAACTGGAAAGTTCAAGCGGCTTCGGTTAAGGAGGCAATAAGGCTTGGAGCGGATGCTGTCTCAGTTCACATAAACATCGGGAATAAGGATGAGCAGAGCATGCTAATGAAGCTCGGAGCAATCGCCGATGAATGCGATGAATGGGGGGTTCCCCTTATCGCAATGATGTACCCGCGTGGAGAGAACATAAAAAATCCGAAAGACCCAGAGGTCATAGCTCACGTCGCCAGGGTCGGAGCGGAGCTTGGAGCAGACATAGTTAAGGTTCCTATGCCATCTTTTGATCCGGACGAGATTCGAGTAATAGTTGATGGATGCCCGGTGCCCGTAGTCGCCGCTGGAGGACCTAAGATGGATGATGATGAGAAAGTCCTGAAGCTCGCTAAGGCCGTGATTGATGCAGGTGGGATAGGAGTAACCTTTGGGAGAAATGTTTTCCAACATGAGAAACCTGATGTCATGGCCGCCGCCCTTAGAGCGATCATAGTGGAGGGAAAGAATACCGGGGAAGCTCTCGCGATCTTGAGGGGAAGATGATGGAAAAGCAGGTTATCCTAGCTCCCGAAGTGGCTGATGAAAAAATCTTGGAACGCGCCGTGTTCAGGGGGATAAGAGCGGTCTACTTTGATCCCGAGAAACTTCCGAGAAGATTTCGGGGAAAATTCGAGGTCTATCATGAATCTGAGAAAGCTGATAAGAAGATCGTGAGAAAGCTCGAAGAAGTTTCGGAGAAAGCTGTTCTGGAGATAATTGTCAGGTCTCCTGAAGATTCTGAGAAGGTTCTGGCCGCCGCGAAGATGGGGGCGAGGAGCATCATAGTTAGGGCTGAGGACTGGAAGATAATCGCCTTGGAGAACCTGATAGCGGATCTCTCCCCGCTTGGGGCGAGACTAATAGCAGCAGCTTCATCGCCCTTAGAGGTCGAGACCCTGGCGGGGGTATTGGAGCGGGGGGTTGACGGAATTCTGGTTCCGGTGAGAGGTCCGGAGGAAGTCGACCTAGTTTACGAGCAGGTTACGGCTCCGAGGAAACTTGAGCTCGTTGAGGCAGAGGTCGTTGGGACTAGGGAGATGGGGCTTGGTGATAGAGCGTGCGTGGACACCACATCGATTCTCAGGCTGGGTGAAGGAATGCTCGTAGGAAACACCTCAAACCTCCTAGCTCTAGTTCATAACGAGAGCCTCGGGTCGGCCTTCACGGCGCCCAGGCCATTCAGGGTGAACGCCGGAGCGGTCCACTCTTATACTCTCGCGCCGGATGGCTCGACAAGATATCTCTCAGAGCTTAAGGCTGGAGACAGAGTTCTGATAG
>CAZILE010000045.1:2479-7926 GCA_964540045.1 uncultured Nitrososphaeria archaeon
GATGGCTCGACAAGATATCTCTCAGAGCTTAAGGCTGGAGACAGAGTTCTGATAGTCTCGAAGAACGGCGTTAGGGTTGTTTCGATAGGCAGGGTGAAGATCGAGCGGAGGCCGCTGAAGCTTGTCGAGCTGAGAGCTGGGGAGGTCGGGGGATCGGTCGCCATCCAGAATGCTGAGACCATAACGCTTCTATCCCCTGAAGAGAAAATGATCTCGGTTACTGAAATAAGACCGGGCGACAAGGTTTTGGTTCATCTTCCGAAGAGCAGGGCGAGGCATTTCGGAAGGGCTGTGGACGAGTTCATAATTGAGAGGTGAGGGATGCGCTGAGGCCGATGATCTGCGTCAGCATCATGGGTAGGGATGCTTCTGAGATGAAGAGGAAGGCCGAGAGGGCTGTAAGGCTTGGAGGAGATCTGATCGAGCTGAGACTTGATTTCCTAGAAGATTTGAATATTGATCAATCAAAAGAGCTCGTTTCGAGATTCGCCGATAAAGCAGTTGTAACGCTCAGACCAAGCTGGGAAGGCGGACGCTATGAAGGCCGCGAGGAGGATCGGATGCGAGCACTCGATGAGCTATCGGCGGAAAATCCAGCATACATGGATGTCGAGCTTAGGGCGAGGTGGCTTGAAGAGCTTTCGGGGAGACTGAGAAAGCGGACAAAGCTCATAGTATCTTCTCATAACTTCCTTGAGACTCCTGGGGAGGAGGTTCTTGTTGCTGAGGCGATTAAATGCTTAAGATACGGAGATCTAGCGAAAATAATCGTCACGTCTAAGACGTTTTCGGATAATCTGAAGATATTGAGATTATATGGTAGGAGTGATATCCCTAAGGAGAGGCTAATAGCTTTCGCTATGGGGGAGAGGGGTGTGGTCTCAAGAATTCTCTCGCCGCTGCTTGGATCGCCGATAGCATATGCGTGTCTTCCGGGAGAAGAGGTTGCACCGGGCCAGCTAAGCTTACAGGATTTCAAGGAGATCTTGAGAATGGTGGTGAGATAATTTGATCAACTCATCTACGGGGCTCTGCTGCCTCATAGGCCATCCCGTGAAGCACTCAGTCTCCCCTCAGATGCATAACACAGCATTCAAGGAGCTCGGCCTAAACTACGTCTATCTAGCGTTTGATGTGAAAGAAGAAGAGCTTGAGGATGCGGTTAAGGGTCTTAGAACTTTAGGAGTCGCGGGATTCAACATAACCATACCTCATAAAATTAGGATCATGCAACTTTTGAATAAACTTGACCCATCGGCTGAGAGAGCTGGAGCCGTGAACACGGTAGTAAATCGAGAAGGAATCTTGTGGGGATATAATACAGATGTTTATGGCATAATGAAGTCGCTTGAGAGGTACCAGCTTCCCAGACATGAGCAAGCACTTGTCATCGGAGCGGGCGGAGCTGCTAAAGCCTCGATAGCGGCTCTCATAGATCTCGGGTTTAAGAAAATTGTGATCGCGAATAGGACTGTTGAGAAAGCACGGATATTGGCGGGCTGGGTTGAGTCTATGGGAGGATCGGCGGAAGCGTGCAGCCTGGAAGAAGGAAGAAGAAGGGCAGGGGGCTGCGGCCTCATTATAAATGCCACTCCAATCGGTATGCATCCCAACGTGAATGGATCCCCGCTGACTAGGGAGGAGATACCGGGTGGCGCAATAATCTTAGACCTAGTCTATAATCCTCTAAAGACGAGGCTGCTGGAGGAGGCTGAGGAGGCTGGAGCGAGAATCATTCCCGGGGTCGAGGTTTTAGTTCATCAGGGAGCAGAGGCTTTCAAGCTTTGGACTGGGAGAGATCCTCCGATCGAGGTTATGAAGGAGGCCGTATTGAAAGCTCTCGGAGTGGGGACGAGGGATGAGGGCTGTTAAGGCAATCGTCCATGGTGCTGTTAGTATCCTCAATGCGATTCCTACCGGGGTTGGAGGAGCTCTTGGGGTGAACCTCCGAATGGAAGCCATAGCAAGGCTGACCGATGACCCTGGAAGGATAGAAGCTAGAATTCCGGAGAATGAAGACCCCGGGCTCGTGATCGAGACCGCGAAAACCGTTCTGGAATATGCTGGAAAAGGGAACCTCGGGCTATTCATCGAGACCAGGTCGAACATACCAATCGGAAAAGGCCTTAAGAGCTCTAGCGCGGCCTCTGATGCCGTGGCCTTAGCCGTTGCCAAGCTCATCGGGCTAGATGCTCCACCCGAGCTCATAGTTAAGCTCGCCGTAGATGCATCGATCAGGGCTGGGGTAACGCTAACCGGAGCTTATGATGATGCTTACACATGTTTCTTCGGCGGAATAAACATCGTCAACAATTACGATAGGAAGATTCTTCTCAGGAGAAATTCTCCAAGCGATAGCCCGGTTCTCATCCTAGTCCCCGAGAAGAAGATTTACACGAGGTCCGTTGACCTAGAGAAGCTGAGCGAAGTTAGAGAGCTTTGTATGAAGGCTGCGAACCTCGCGCTTAAAGAAAAGTTCTGGAACGCGATGACCTTAAACGGCCTCGTGATAGCAGCGGCCCTCGACCTAGATATTGAACCAATTTTATCAGCCCTAAGGGCCGGCGCAGATGCTGCAGGAGTTTCGGGAACTGGACCAGCGGTGGCCGTGGTCGCGTCGCCTGATAAACTTGATGAAGTTAGGAAGACTTTAGAGAGATTCGGGAAGGTTATCTTATGTAAGCCGAATAATTCTCAAGCCTACTGGGAGGTTTTGAATCGTGAGTAGAGTGCTTGTGAGGCCGTCCATCATCCGCGGAGAGGTTGAGGCACCTCCAAGCAAGCCTTACACTCATAGGGTTTATGCTGCTGCTCTGCTATCCAAGGGGGTTAGCAGGGTGATCAGGCCGCTAAAGTCCGGGGATACCGAAGCGACTAGGAGAGCGTGCGTTCTTCTAGGGGCTGAGGTAAACGATCTGAGCGATGGAGCGCTCGTGGTGGGTGGGCGGATGAAGATTCCTGAAGACGTGATCAACGCAGAGAACTCCGGCACGACCCTCAGGCTTTTCACCGCGATATCATCTCTCGCGCCCGGAGGCTATACGATACTCACGGGAGATGATTCGCTTAGGAGGAGGCCTATGAAGCCTCTCCTAGAGTCTTTGAGGGATCTTGGAGTTGAGTGCTGGTCGAGTAGACTTAATGGAACGGCGCCGATAATAGTTAGAGGAGGAGGGATAAGAGGAGGGGAGACGAAGATAACGGGCGAAGTCTCCTCCCAGTTCATCTCAGCTCTACTTTACGCATCCACTAAATCGAATCATGGAGCAAGGATCATGATCGAGGGCGAACTTGTCTCTAAGCCTTATGTCGATGCAAGTATGGAGGTCTTAAGGAGATTTGGGTTCACGGTGAAGAATGAGGGGTATGAGCTGTTCGAAGTTGAAGGATGTCAAGACGGCGTTCCCTGCGAGTTTAAGGTTCCGGGAGATTTTAGCTCAGCCGCATTTTTCATGGCCGGAGCACATCTAACTGGAGGAAATGTTGAAGTTCGCGGCCTCAGCCTGGATTTACCGCAAGCCGACTCAGCGATCATAGAAATCTTGAAGAAGATGGGCAGTAGCCTCAAGATCTCTCAAGATTCAGTTAAGGTTGATAGCTCGAGCAAACAAGGCGGAGGAGAGTACTGTCTAAGAGATTCACCAGACCTCCTTCCTATCGTAGCAGTCATGGCGGCTAAGTCTCGGGAGGAGACGATCATTAAGGGCGTTAAGCATGCCAAGCTAAAGGAGAGCGATAGGATAAGCGCCATTGCCTCGGAACTAAAGAAGCTCGGGATAACGGTTGAGAGCCTTCAAGATGGATTAAAGATAAAGGGCGTGGAGAAGCTTAAGGGCGGATGCGTCTTAAGCCCTCATGGCGATCATAGAATGTTCATGGCCTTAGTCATCTTAGCGGCGGCAACCGAGGAGGGATGCATCGTCGAAGACCCGGAGGTTGCGAAGATTTCCTATCCCGAGTTTCTGGATCATGCCAGGAGGCTGGGGGTAAGGATCGAGGTGCTTGAGAATTGAGGGGAAATATCCTCGGTGAGAGATTTGTGGTTCTGAGCTTCGGGGAAAGTCATGGAAGATGCGTCGGCGCAGTCGTCGATGGATGCCCAGCGGGCTTGAGGCTGAAGGAAGCCGATGTTCAGCGCGATCTAGATTTGAGAAGGCCCTCAAGCACTCTTATCTCGACCCAGAGGATGGAGGAGGATAAGGTTGAGATACTCTCAGGAGTTTTCGAGGGATATACTACGGGGTCGCCGATCTGTATGCTTGTCTGGAATAAGGATGTCAGGAGCGAGGATTATGAGATGATTCGATATACTCCGAGACCAAGCCATGCAGACTACTATGCCTATGTCAAGTATGGAGGCTTCAACGATTATCGCGGCGGGGGGAGGTTTTCTGGAAGAATCACGGCGGGGTTTGTCATGGCGGGGGCGGTTGCGAAGAAGCTTCTAAGAGAGGTTCTCGGGGTGGAAGTGATCGGATACTCGTTGGAGATAGGCGAAGTGAGAGCGGAGGACTTCAGCCTCAAGGATGCGAAGAAGAACAGGTATATGAATGATGTTAGGGCTCCAACTTCCGAGTCAGCTGACAGAATGAGGGCTAGAATAATCGAGGCAAGGAGAAGAGGTGATAGCGTCGGCGGAATAGTTGAGTGCATCGCGACCGGAGTTCCCTTAGGATTAGGCGAACCAGTATTCGATACGCTTGATGGCGACCTAGCGAAGGCCATGATGGCTATTCCGGGAGCGAGGGGCGTTGAGTTCGGAGCAGGGTTTGAGGCTGCCAAGATGGCTGGATCACAGCATAACGATCCATTAATCATGAAGGATGGGAAGATAATTTCGGAGAAGAATGATGCTGGGGGGATCGTTGGGGGATTATCAACCGGAATGCCGATCGTCGTCAGGGTTGCGTTTAAACCGCCAAGCTCGATCTCGATCGAACAGAGGACCGTCGACTTGAAGGAGATGGAGGAGGCTAGGCTACGGGTTCCCGGAAGACATGATCCATGCGTAGTTCCGCGGGCAGTTCCGGTAGTTGAGTCTATGATGGCAATAGTTTTGGCGGACCATGCGATCAGAGCCGGCTTAATCCCGCCCGTTTTATCAAGAAGCTAGCAAAGAACCTTCTCAGGCAGAATCTTCAAGGCTTTTTCAACTTCACTCCAAGCATCAGGATCTCCGCTTATCAGCCTGTCTATCGACTTCTTCAAAGCTTCGGCGGCGCTTACACCATAAGCATTGTTCTCGGCGATCTCCCTTATCACTCGGAGATTTCCATGCAGGTTCTTGAACATGGCCAGAGTTCTCCTAATGGATCTCGTTGCATAGTCTTCTAGAAGTCTTGAATCCTTCTCCAAGAGGGTTAAGGCCAGGGAGAGGTATGAGATGTGGTGAGCGACTTGGATGAAGGCCATGATCCTGTCATGCTCTTCTGGGGTCGAGAAGACCA
>CAZILE010000046.1:0-7792 GCA_964540045.1 uncultured Nitrososphaeria archaeon
CGAAAGCAGCCAAATCTCACACAGGAGCCATGGTCGGAAGCTTCGAGGTGTATGACGCTGCCTTCAAAAGAATTGGAGCAGTTCGAGTGGACGGGATAGGAGATTTGTTCAACTGTGCAAGCGTTCTTGACTCGAGGTATCTCCCGAGCGGCCCGAGGATTGCGGTAATTACGAATGCCGGAGGTCCTGGGGTCATAGCTGCTGACGCCGTAGTGGATTATGGAGGTGAGGTTGCTAACTTGTCCGAGAAGACCATAAGAACCTTAGACTCCGTTTTACCCCCTCACTGGAGTAAGGGAAATCCCGTTGATGTTATTGGAGATGCTGATGTGAAGAGGTATGTCGAGGCGATTAAAGCTTGTTTAAACGATCCTAATGTTGATGGTGTGATTGTGATTTATACACCGCAGGGTGCAGCAGAACCAAGAGAACTTGCGGAGGCCGTGGTAGACTTAGCGCTTGAAAGAGTTAAGCCGGTTATCGCAGTCTGGATGGGTGGCGGAGCCGAGATAGACGAAGCGAGAAAAATTTTCTATAACAATAACATTCCATGCTACCAGACTCCTGAAGATGCGATAAAAACCTACATGTACATGTATAGATATAAGCGGAGCCTAGAGTTGTTATACGAAACTCCGAGAGAACTCTCTCTAGACTTAGCTCCGCCGAAATATCACTTGAAGGTGCTAATTAAGAGAGCGGTTAAGGAAAAGAGGGATGTTCTGTTGATTGACGAAGCAGAGCGGTTTTTGAAAGTTTATGGCGTCCCGGTTCCGGATGGAGGGCTGGCGAGAAGCGTCGGCGAAGCTATGATAATTGCGTCAAAGATAGGTTATCCGGTTGTATTGAAGATCGTTTCACCGGACATAATTCATAAAGTTGATGTCGGTGGGGTCGTCGTCGGCATAAACAACGAGGCGGAGCTCAGAGAGGCCTTCAACAAGCTACTGGACAATATGAAGAAGAAGGCTCCAAATGCCAGGATAGAGGGGGTCTATGTCCAGAAGATGGTCACGCGCGCCGACTATGAGCTTATCCTAGGCTCCAAGAAAGATCCAATATTCGGGTCAGTAATATTGTTTGGGTCGGGAGGGGTCGGCGTAGAGCTTTTTAGAGATTATGCGATTGGGCTGCCGCCACTTAATCAAGTCTTAGCTAGACGGTTGATGGAGGAGACGAGGGTCTATAAGATTTTGAAGTCTGGGTTCAGAAATAAGCCTCCGGCAGATCTTTCCAAGCTCGAGGAGATCTTGGTGAGGTTCTCCAATATGATAATAGACTTCCCCGAAATAAAGGAAGTGGATATTAACCCGCTAATCGTTTCTGGGAGTAAAGCATATGCGGTTGATGTGAGAATAATCCTCGACTTAGCTAAAGCGGAAGAAGAGCCTGAGCCTTACTCGAATCTGGTCATAATGCCTTATCCCGCGAAGTACGTTGTTCCTTACAGGCTTAGGGATGGGAGGGAGGTGCTTCTAAGGCCCATTAGACCCGAGGATGAGCCCATAGAAGCTGAGCTAATCAAGAATCTATCAGAGGAAAGCAAGCGTTTCAGGTTCTTCTACATAATTAAGGATATAACGCATGAAATGCTGGTCAGGTTCTGTAACATAGACTATGATCGCGAGATGGCGATAATAGCTGAATACACCGACCCAAACGGAAAGAAGAGGAACGTGGGAGTGGGAAGGCTGATAATGGACCCCTCTAGAAAGCGCGGCGAATTCGCCGTTGTAGTGGCCGACGATTTCCAAGGTAAGGGTCTTGGAACAAAGCTGGTCGATATGCTTATTCAAATAGCCTACGAGAAGGGGCTTGACTCAATCTATGGGGTGGTGATGCCCGAGAACACTAAGATGATAGAGCTATGTAAGAAGCTCGGCTTCGACATAAGATACACTCCGGAGGAAGTGATAGTGGAGCTGAACCTTAAGGGGGAAAGGGTCTCAGAGTTACCTGAAGCCGAGATTTTAGCTCGATCGAGAAAGAAGACATACCTCAAGATCAGGCCGCCCGTGGTTAGAGGCGGTGAAAAATAGGAGAGGAACCTTTATTCGATGGGTTAGCCTCTAGCCTGCTGGTGGATGCTTATTGAGGGAACACGCTGAGGAGGAGACGGCGCTCTCAAAGCTTCCTCCGAGGCTTCAGGAGTCCTTCTTCGATCTAGCGGATCTAGCGGCTTCCAAGGTTTCGGAGATACTCAAGAAGGAAGAGGAAAGGCTCAAAGATCTGAGAAAGGCTCTTAAGTTTAGGAAAGTCCCTTCAAGTTTTCGACGGGATCTAAGGATTGGGGCTGTCGATGGATCCATCTCGCCTAAGCTCAGTGAGAGGCTCGGCTTCAGGATAGGAGTGTACGCCGCGACCTACATGGTGTTCGATGGAGATGCGATAATCTCAGATGACGATGAAGAGAACATGGAAGCAGGATACATCATAGCCCCCCAAACCGGAAGCCCTCTCCACACGAAGAAGATCCTAAGTCTTCTCTCAACGCTCCTTGAGAGAAAGCTCGCCATGAGATGCATCGACAAATATAAGGTCGATTTAATGCTGATAGACGGATCATTTTATGGCTTCAGAACGAGGTGCAGCGAGATAAAGAATAAACAGCTTGGGGAGCTTGGAATAAGCGGTCCAGGGCTTAATGAGTGGGGGATCAAAACCGGATGGGATCTCATTGAAAAGATCTACGATCTTACGAGTCGGCTGAAGAGAAGCGGAAAGACCGTGGCGGTGATAAAGAGGGTTAGAACGGCGGCGATAGACGGCTGGCTTCTATCTAGAAACTGGTCTTTAAACTCCATCCTAAACAGAAACGATCGAGCGATCCTGAGAAGACTCATGAAAGTTGGAGAATATTTTGATTATGCGGATCTCCTTGGAGACGGCTCACGTTACCTTCACTACAGTGGGTTGAAAGGCTGGTTTCGCGAGATAGAGCGCGAGATCAAGAACCTGCCTGAACATGAGAAACTGAAAAAAGCCTTAGAGCATGTTGATAAGAAGCTCAAGCTCCAGATAACGACCGATCTCTGCCCGCCTGAGAAGGAAGATGAGAGGCGGAAAAATGAGACATATAGGGAAGTTATATCCCCGAGAAGGCTTTATCTGAGGTTATCCGCCTACGCCGCTCCAGCATGCATAGAATTCGGCGACGAAGTTGATGAGGATCTTGCTCTATCGTATCTCCTAAGCTCAGGGAACCCTGCAACAGGTCTTCCGTTTCCAATAGACATAATCGATGAGATGGTGTCGTTTGATAGGAGGCTTGCGTCGGAGTTCGCGGACGAGATCGAGGCGAGACTTCTCTTAAGCTCCGGTCTCGATGTGGATCACGTCTATGGCGAGTTCGAATCCATCAATCCGCAGAAGTCGGAGTAGAGCTTGGATGCGGATCTGGATCGATATACTCACGCCGAAGCAGCTTCTTCTATTCACCAGCATAGCTGAGAGGCTTAGGCCTCTTGGACATAGTTTTCTCCTGACATCTAGGAGATATGTTCAGCTCGACGAGCTCATAGACTCGACCTACAAGGGTTGGGACATAATTAGAATCGGAGAATGGGGTGGGGGGACTTTAGAGGGAAAACTTAGAGCGAGTATAGAGAGGATGAAACTGCTACTAGAGCGAGTTCTCCCCTATAATCTAGACTTGTGTATCTCGAGCGGTTCACCGGAAGCAGCTAGAATAGCATATGGCTTGAGGATACCGCATCTCCTGATCTCGGACACCCCTCACTCCCCGGTGAACAGGCTGACCGCACCTCTTTCAGAAAAGGTCCTAACTCCTTGGGTGATTCCCCTAAAGGAGTGGATTGAAGCTGGAGCTAGTCGAAGGAGGATAACCTGCTACAAGGCCTTAGATCCATGCTTCTGGCTAAGAGGCTTCAGGCCTGATGAAAGAGTTCTCGAGGCTCTCGGGCTGGAGAAAAAGCGCTATATCTTCTTCAGGATGCCTGAGACTAAGGCAGCCTATCTTGACATGGAGGACGAAGTCTTCGTGGAGCTTCTTAGAAAGCTCGGAGAGGAGGTCGAGGATATGGAGATCGTGGTTTCATGCCGGTATCGGGAGCAAGCTGGCTTGGTGAGAAAAGTTCTAGGAAATCGGGTTAAGGTAATTGAAAGGCTGATTCCAGGGGCATCCATAATCGCTTACTCAGCCCTCTTCGTAGGCGGGGGCGGGACTATGACCCAAGAGGCAGCGTTGCTCGGGGTTCCAGCGATCTCGATTTATCCCGGAAAGCTTCCAGCGGTTCTCAGGTTCCTGAGAAGAAGGAGGCTCATACTCCATTGTCATGGTTTTAAGGATCTCGTCGAGAAGCTGAGAAGAATGCTGAATGATTTAGACAGGGTCAGGAAGGCTTGGAAGAATAGGTCTGAAAGGCTTTGGAAGGTTATGGAGGATCCATTTCAGGTAGTGTTAAGAGAAGTTGAAGCCCTATCTTAGTTTCCTCCTCAAAGCTTCAAGGCTCATGGCAACCTTCTCATAAGTGCTCTTAAGTTCCCTCCCCCGTCTATCGAGGATCTTCTCTAATCGCTTCTTAGGCATTGAACCTGAGAGATATGGATAGACTTCATCCCATGTCTTCTCAACCGCCTGTTCAAAGCCCTTAGCCGCTTTCATCAAGCTTTCGACCTCTTCTCGAGTTTTTGGCATCTCTCTTCTTACCTCAGCTCCTAGCTTTCCTAACTTCTCAACACGCCTTCTTACCTCGGATCGGATCTCTAATAAGGTTCTGCGAGCTGAGCTACGGTCGTAAATCTTCCTGCCCGCAATCAGGCCCACGAGGGATTGGTAGCTCAGCATCAGAAGTCTAGCTTCCTCCATGAGGCTTTCTCCGGGTTTCTTGGCCTTCAATTTGACCGTAGGCTTATACACTATCGTGAGGGACGCTACGACCAGCACTATTGAGAATAGAGCGAGATATGGTAAAACTTGGAAGAAGGTGAAACTAGGCTCATAATTCAAGGTTATCCTCATTTCCTTCACGTTCAGGGGGTCCACGTGATCAAACCTGTACACTAGAATAGTTTTCTCCGGGTACTCTCTTCTAAGCTCGAGGGGTTCGGGGCTCCAGGACTTGGCCTCGCCTCCTCTCAAAACTACCTCAACCTCATAGATCCATATAGTTGAGTTCATAGGAAGCAGTAAGCCTATCTCAGATACTCCATTTTCGGAGGATATCAGCCGAGACTCTTCAGAAGCCTTGAGCACCACCGTAAAGGATGTTGACTGCCTGATCTCCACGGGCTGCCTGAGAAATACCCTAAGCTCTCCTGATCCCTTTTCATAGTTGCTGGAAAGTTTGCCTACTGAGTCCTTGACCTCGATTAGGCTGAAGCCTGATGGAAACTTCAGCCTAGCTTCGCTCATGGACGTTCCTCCGAGTTGTGTCAACCTTAACGTTAGGCTTATTATCCGGTCAGGAAGTTCGATCGAGAGCTTTGCTGACCTTATGTCGATAAGCTTAAGGGAATCGGTCTTGAACTTGATCGAAAGATGTTGAACCTCATCCTTCGAAAAGTCTACGTCTTTTAACGTTCCTGAAATTACTCCAGGCTCGCTCTGATTTAGAAAGCCGGGAGAAAGCTCTGAAATCTCTGCGTCTCTTGGCAGCTTAACATCTACCGAAAAGCTTGTTGTCTTAAGACCTAGAACTCTGGGATGTATGGGCATCTCGAGCTGGAATGTTTGGTCGGCTGGGTTCCAGGAGAGCACGTTCTTAAAAATCGTTATGAGATGAAGCTGCTGACCGGCCTTGGAGTTCACCTCAATTGAGAAAAAGTTTTCCCCTACTCTGAGCTTCGGGCTTTGATCCTCTAGGCAAGCATAGTTAACTAAGTTCTTGATGAGGTTCTTTGGGAAACTTATCTCGGTAGATTCTCCGACAGCGGGCAATACATCATAAACGTAAACCAGCCCATACTCATTAACCGTGATAATCCTATAGGGCGTCTGCTGAGCGGAACTCAGAACCGGTGCGGCCGAAAGAAGAATCAACACAATTATCATCAATACGGCGAGCTTCTCTCTTCTCAAGATTTGTCGAAGATAAGCACTATTCATTCATTATTTAAGGAATTCTGATCGCCGCTCTCTTGAGGCGGCCTCTTTTCATCGGGAGGTCTCTTAGGTTGCTCGATCGGCGCCTGCCCCTCAGTTCTCTTTCTGAGTATAGCGCTTAGAATCTCGTCCTTGGTCTTTCCATAAGTTTCTATCCCAAGCTCCCTAGCAGTCTCAATTATTCTCTTATCAGGATCTTGCTCCTCAATCTCAGTCTGAACTTCCTCGACTGCTTCCTGTACAACCGAGGCCGCCTTCTCATACTCCTTCTTCGCCTCAGCTAGCGCTCTAGCTAGCTTCGGAATCTTCTGGGGATCCCAAAGGACTAAAACTATGATTATTATCGTTATGAAGAGCCACTCAAGGCCGTGTATCGGCATGGCTCTCTTCAGGGAATTAACGAGAGGAGAGATATTAGGGTTTATTCAAGCTTAGCGGCCTTTGAGAACATGTTATCCGAATATATCGTGCCCTCGGCCTGAAACCTCTTCAGATAGTTCTTCGTCAGATTAAAGACCGCTTCATGGACCTCCCCCGAGTAAAATCTCAGCCCGGTTACCCCCCTCTCTTTCAGTCTCTGGTCAACCTCCTCTCCAGATAGGTCTGATGGAAGATCTCCCTTCGAGCCGACGGCGAAGCTCCACATAGCCTCGAGAGACTTAACGTAAACCGCGTATAAGCATGCCCGCGGGAAAACGGAATTCATAGTTTTATGAATGGAACATACAAGCCTTGTTTTATGTAGGAGCGGAGCGATGTGAGTGGCTATCACCCCATTCTCCCCGAGCTTCTTATAAGCCAGGCTGTAAAACTCCTTGGTGTATAACTGGATCGCTAAGCTCTCCTCAGCGGGATCGGTAGCATCCATAATTATAACATCATAATAGTTATCAGGCTGTTTAGACAAGTACTCTCTGCCCTCCGCGATCGCCAGCCTAAGCCTGGGATCTTCAAATCCTTCCCTTCCCCATGGAAGATATCTCTTAACGATATCTATAAGCTCTCCATCCAAGTCCACCATCTGAACTTCCTCTACGCCGGGATATCTCTCGACTTCTCTCGCAGTAGCTCCCTCGCCTCCGCCCACGATCAAAACTCGTCTGGGATTGGGGTGGGTTATCATTGCCGGATGAACTAAGCTCTCATGATAGAGGAATTCGTCAACTTCGGATGATTGGAGGAGCCCGTCTAGCAGGAGGACCACACCGAAGTCGCGAGTTTTCAGAATTTCAACCCTTTGATATCTCGTCTCGCCTGAGTAGATTATATCATCTATACCGTAAAGGGATGCCAAGCTCTCAGTAATCCACTCGAGGACGAACTTCGTCGCATCGATCCTTACACGCATCCTTCATTTCACTTCCTGTAATCTCTCCATTCTTATAAGCCCGCGCTTCACCTCGGTTACGTTCACTCTTTCAGGATTATAGGCTTCTACAACATACTCATAGGCTTTCCAAGGATCTGTGTGCTCCCCACAGGTGAATATGTCTAAAGCGGCATACCCATACTCAGGCCAAGTGTGTATCGATATGTGAGACTCTGCCAGGGCTATTATAGCCGTTATGCCTCCCCATGGCTCAAAGATCCTATGAAACTCGCCTAGATATGTCGCTCCAGCTGCTTGAACTGCCCCTCGAAGAATGGATAGAGCCTTATCTACGTCTGTGAGAAGGCCGGGATCGCATCCATGCAGTTCCGCTATTATATGCCGCCCCAACACTTTCA
>CAZILE010000047.1:0-7114 GCA_964540045.1 uncultured Nitrososphaeria archaeon
GGGAGAGCTTAAGCCGGTCGACTACTCCTCTCCTCTACTCGAGTTCACGTCAAAAATCTATGGGATCATCAGAATCTATACGGATCAAGAGTATCTCGATCAGGTTAGACGTGCCTCAGAAAAATATTTTGGGAGAAGTGCTATGTCCTCTTCTTCCCAACGATCCTTCGATAGATGAGATATCCGCCGTAAGCTATCGCTCCGACAGGCACCCCAACGATTATCAAAAAGACAAGACCATAAGCCACATAGATTAAGGCTGTTACCGCGGCTACGACGACCGGGGTGAAATCGATCACCGGATATGGGGATGGCTTGGGTTTAGGCTCTTCCGGCGTTTTAATCCAGATCGATATTGCTGAGTAGGAAATCATCCGTTCGAGGTTCTTCAGCTGGGCTTCAACTCTCTCGATCTCCCCTCTAACCCTCCAAAGCTCCTTCTCAATCATCATCAAGTCTTCAACGGTCTTCGCCTTCTCCACTGCGGCCAGAAGCCACTCCTCCTCGGCCTTAAGATTTCTCAGCCTAGCATCCAGGTCGACGTACTGCTCGGTAACATCCCTAACGTTAACCTCCTCGTTAACCACCCTGCCAACCTTCTTAATCTCGTTAAGGGCATCATAGAAGACTGACTCGGGAACCTTCACAATCATGACTGCGGACTTTTTCTCCTGGCCCGAGACGCTTAGCCTAGCGACGTAGCCTCCATAGGATTCAACTATCATTGAGATCTTATTTGCTGCGGCCTCCGGATTCTCGGACTCTAGCTCAAGGCTCGCGGTCTTAACTAACATCCTTCCAGCAGCCTCAGCAGAGTACTCTTGCCCTCCCAGGGTTGTCGCCGTCGCGGTCGTGGTAACCGTTCTCACAACCTCGAACATCTCTGCCTCCTTAGCGGGCGACCTAAGCCCCGCGTAACTCGGCATCAGAAGCTTCTCCCGTGATGTTAAGCCCACTATGACGAACCCTATCAAGTATGATGTTGCGATAGCTGCCGTTAATGCTAGACAGATTATCACTACAAGCTTCCTATTCATTTTCATATGTTTTCAAAGCCTTAGCGGGCATATAATCACATAGCTTGGAACGATATGTTCGAGATGTTGAACGCTACATGAAACGCCTCATCTTTACCGAGAGATCACTTAAGTTTATCAAGGCCATTACACCGACCGTCGGCTCAAGTCCTACACTTCTTTGATAGCTCGTCTGCTCCTGCCAAGTTCCGGAGTTGATCATCTTGATTCCCCGATAGGATCCGGCGTAGGCCACATGAACATGGCCCGAATGGAAAACGTTTGGAACCCTATCTATAACAAGGAGGTCTTCTTCAAGCGGAAGTATGGGCGTGCTCTCACCATAAACGGGGCAGAGGTGCCTGTGCTTCATTAGAAGCATGAGAAGCTTGCCTAGATCCTTTCCAAGATTGCTGTGCGAGAATTCCGGAACATGTTGGATTAAGTCGTCGAGACCTTGACCATGATAGATTAAGAAAACCCTCCCTCCGAGATTTATCCATGCTGGGTTACCTACGAAGAAAAATCTCTTTCCAGATTCCTCTAAAATCCTTCGGTACTTTTCACGAAGAGGCGGCTGCGGAAGAGCTCTCTGAACGGGGTCATGATTTCCAGGGCCGACTATTATCCTCACGTGATCTGGAACCTCTGACAAGAGCCTTGATAGCCTTTTGAGCTGTTCTTCAACTGAGATTATTTCGAGTTCTTTATGCTGGTCTGGATAAATGCCAACGCCATCAACAAGGTCTCCCGCAATTATCAGGAACTTCATCTTTTTCACCTCAGGATCTCTTCCGCGGTTGATCCAATCCAAAAAACTTTCAAAAAGGTCGTCTCTAAATTGTTTGCTTCCGAGGTGAATATCAGAGATCAAGCAGACATATGAGGTACAGCGGCAGCCTCTCTGCTGCTTCACGGCCACATCTGGTAGAACTAGCTCTCTGGCCATGAGAGAATCCCCAGTCCTCAAGACCTTGGCTGCGAAAACTGAGTCTGGAAGCAGGATCGCCGGATCCTCGCCTGTTTCCAGGCTCTTTGGGACAAGTATCTTAGATTCTGCTGTCGGGTCATCTGCTCGGAAGATCCAAGCCTTCTTGGTTTCCCGCTTCTCTAAAAGCATGGCCACCACATATGCTTCTCGACCCTCTCTAAGCTTCATGGCAGACTTGAGATCTATCACTCCACTCAGCCTACCTCTAAGAATCTGTGAAAGCTTTTCATATCTATTCATGAAGTATTTCCTGAACTCCTGTGAAGATCCTTGAATCCGCCATTCTTTCAGTAACCTCTCGTCTAACTCGATTGGAACCTCCTCGAGACTTTCCACTTCCTCAGCAGCTTCGGGTTTAGAGGCCGGCTTCCCTTTCGGGATCTTCAAGATCTCCTGTAAAAGATCTTCATCTATCAGCATGGATTCGTGCTTGCTTTTTTCAAGTCTAAGCATGGCCTTTTCAAGCGCCTCGAGAGGAGCTTCAGATCTTTCGAGCAGAGACAGGGCTCCCTTGGTTACTATATAGCCTCTCCGCGTAGCCTCTTCAATTATCCTCCTGGTCAGCGACCTCCGCCGCAACCTCCTTCTATCGCCTTGTAACGGATGGCTTATAGGTTAATAAGCTTGAGAGAAGATCATCGCCGCTTATCGCTTCCTCAACCTCGCTAGGCGGAGTGAGCAGAAAAATCCTCCGAGTTCTTCCATGCCTACCCATATTGACCAAATCGCTCTTTATCACTCCAAGCATGTCAAGCTCGGAGAGGAGGCTACTGACCCTCCGATCGGTAAGAGGATCCACCCCGATCTGGCCGCAGACCTCCCGATAGGTCTGATATACCATGCCGGAGATCGGGTCCGAGATACCGCCTCTCGTCAGCAGGAGGAGAGAAATTAAGACGAGTTTGCTATGAAGGGGGAGAGTTGATATGGCCTCAAAGATTCTCCCGCGCTCAATTATGTTCTGAGCAAGTTTTACATGCTTTTCTTTAACCACTTCATCTCCATTTCTCTCAGCGACCTCTGCCGCAACTCTTAGAAGATCTATGGCCCTTCTTGCGTCGCCGTGCTCAGCAGCCGCCAAGGCTGCACAAAGGTTGATCACGTTTTGTGGGACTACGCCATCCTTGAAAGCAAGCCTTGCCCTTTCAGTCAAGATGTCTATTAATTCTATGGCCGTATAGGGGTGGAAGACGAGTTCCTCCTCACTCAAACTACTTAAGACCCTTGGATCAAGATAGTCCTTGAAGTGTAGATCATTTGATGTTCCGATTATAGTTAAGCCGCAGTCATCCATTCCCTCGTTCATTCTTGAGAGCTCATAGAGAAGATTATCTCCATAACTTTTAACAAGGGCATCTATCTCATCGAAGCAGGCCACAAGCAACAGCCCCTTTTCCTTAAGCCCCCTCCTGAGCCTAGAGAACACCTCAGCTTTCGAAAGTCCTGTGAAAGGGACTTTAATCCCAATGCTTTCGCAGAGCTCGGCCAAGACTCTATACTCGGTTCCTGAGATCCTACAATTGACGAAAGCGAGGGCCAGAGGAAGATTCTCTTTCTCGATTATCTCTAGAAAACGCTTAAAAACATATTTAACAACCGCAGTTTTACCTGTCCCGGTTTTCCCATAAATGAAAACGTTACTCGGCTTCGAGAGGCTTAACGCCGGCGCAAGAATCTCTCCGAGCCTTTTAATGTGTTCATCCCGGTGAGGAAGCCTATTGGGAATATAATCTGACCGCATTACCTCTCTATTTTTAAATATCCTTGGTTTTTGAAGCGCCCGTTTGAAGACTTCTTCAAGAGGATCCTCTCCACCCCTTGATTTCGACTTGAGAAGCCCCTTCGATTTTTTGGCTTTATTTGAACTCATATTGATGTAGCCCCTAATGGTAATTGGGAGTTAGCTTAATCAATTGACCTAACTACATTTTTAGAGTAATAGGTCCAATTTCCTTTAAGAGAATATCTTTAGAAGAATGTTTTATGCGATTTTACTTTTCCAGTGGAAATGAAGGGGTGAGGGAGCCCGCTAGGCGAAAATAGGAGTATAAAATCCTTCACAATTGTGAAAGAGCTTGTGAACCTTAATGTTTAGAAGGCTTTTCACAAGAATTTTTAATAAAACAGAAAAGCAAACTACCTCTTCACAAGAAATTGAAGCCACCCCTTCATTTCCACTGGAATTTTTCATTTTTCAAGACATTTTCTTTTTCTCCTTTTTTCCATAGTTAATGCTGTGGATTTTTCTATCTTTTCATTTTTCTCAACTTTAGATGGTCCTTCTGGCCGCCAATAATTGATCCTTTTTCATTAAAGAACCTTAAAAATAATCATTTTCTGAGTATTTATGGTATCGTGACTCCTGGCAAAGAATACTAACTTTAAGATTACATCTTTCCATGATATTTCTCCACAATTCTCCTCATATTACCAAAATACTCTCTGCTTATTTCCTGATGAAAAGACGTTGACATTAACTGTGAAGATTTCACTATTCCTCCTCTTCTCTTGTGAACTGTCTTCTGAGCTTTGTCGCGGCTTCAAGAGCTTTGAGGAGGCTTATCAGGTTCTCTATGAGCTTCCTGACTTCATCTGCATCTATCGCTCGCCTCAACTTCATGTTAACTTCCTCAATCTTCGTCGTGAGGGTCTTTATGACCTCTGTCAGCGCAACGCTCGTAAGGGCTTCCTCGACCTCTTCTTCACTCGTAACTTTAATCACTCTCCTGTTACATTTTAGGCACCAGATCTGTCCCTTTATCTCGAAAAGGGGATTATTGCATACTGGGCATTGTTCTGAGAGCATTTTCGCTCCGCTTCTGAGAGCATCGGCCATTCTCCGCATATACTCACTTTCATCCGAGGCCATGCCTGTAAATTACCTAGTCTGTTGATTTTATTAAAGATGCTCTCCGTATTACTCCCAAGATCTCAAGATAACTCTTCTCATGTATCTAAATGCCCCTGGAATAGCCCTCCTTAAAATGAAGCATCTGTTAGTGAAGAGGTCCTCAAGGACGCGCCTTGGATGGAGGTAGAAGACCAGATAGGCCTTCAGGAAAAGCTTTTTAATCTTCTCCGGAGCGAGGTAGATGTTTTTCATGACGACGTCTACGGTCGTGAACTTCCTCCAGTTCCTAGTTAGAAGGAGCTTTTCCTTGAAAGCGATGCTCCAAAGCCTTGTTCCTGGATAAGGCGTTGCTATCGTGAACTGAGCAAGGTCTACTCCAACCTTGTTTGCGAACTTTATAGTCTCTTTTATCTCGTCCTCAGTCTCATATGGGAATCCTATTACAAATGATCCAAGAGCATTTAGTCTGGATTCTTTCGCGGCTTTCACGGCGTCGAGCGCTTGTCTTCTCGTTATTCCCTTTCCTATGAATCTTAAGGTTCTTTCTGATCCGGACTCTATTCCAAAGTATATTGTATGAGCTCCAGCCTGCTTCAATTTCTCTCCGAGGCCTCGATTGAAGGTGTTAACCCTTGAGGAGGCGCTCCAAGATATATCGAGACCTTCTTCTGTAATCTTTCTAGAGATCTCCTCCGCCCGTTTCATGTTAATTGTGAATGTATCGTCTAAAAACTCGATTTCACGTGCGCCGTATTCTTCTCTTAAGATCCTTAGCTCTTCCAAAACTCTCTCGGGGCTGTGCGCTCTCCAGAGTTTTCCGAATTGGAGAGAAGATGAGCAAAAGACGCAATTATAAGGACATCCTCTGGAAGTTATTACGGCAGCGAACCTCACCTTATCTACAACATACTTGTCCATGGGGAGTAGATCATATGCGGGGATGGGTAAATCGTCTAATTTATTGATGAGGCTTCTCTCAGGATTTTCTTTTATGATGTTGCCTATCCTGTAGGTGATCCCGGCCACGTCCTCAAAATTTTTGTTCCTCTCAATTCTCTCAAGAATCTCTTCAAAAGTTTTCTCACCCTCGCCCCTTACCACCACGTCAATATACGGGCATTCGCGGAGAACCTCCTCAGCCATGAAGGTCGCATGAGGTCCCCCGATCATGACTAAGGTCTCGGGATTTATTTTCTTCACGATTTTAGCTACCTCATATGCGTCGTATATTGCTGCGGTAGTAGCCGTCAGCCCAACTACGTCCGGCTGAAAACCCTTAATTCTGCTTGTGAGTTCCTGAGGACTTAAGTTTTCAGTTAACCCATCTATGATCCCCGGTTCCCATCCTGAGTTCCTCGCTACAGCCGCAAGATATGCTAAACCTAGCGGCGGCCCTGCTGCTCCTAAAACCTCCTTTACAACCGACGTAGTTGGCGGAGAGATCAAAAGAACTCTCAACTTTCTTCATTCTAGGCTTGAATCAAGTGCTTATATTTTTTTCAGCGGCCTATGCTTCTCACCCTTCTCCTGAGGGCTGGATCGCGGTCTATGAGCTCGTCTAGAACCTGCTCAAAGGATTTCTCATCTGGAATTCTCAGCTCCCTGTAGACTCCCGTTCTTCCAAGCTCTCTCCTTCTTTTGAGAACTCTTACTCTGTTTCGAAGGATCTTCGGATCGATTCCAAGGATGGACGCGGCTTCGTCCACGTTTCTATCGACAGGCATCTCAATATGTCCTTCATCGGTTGGAACTATCAGCATGAGCTCCTTGTTTATACCTGGAGTCCGCAATCCATTTGCCACTTCCTCTAAGGTTAGATGGCCCGCGAGCTTATAGAACCCGAGTTCGTCTTCTGTCATCCTTAGAAGTGGAAGCGAGATCGAGGCATAATCATCTATAATGAGATACGCCTTTGGGACATGGCCGGGGGTGGCTTGGACGAGGACTCGGTCGCGGATCTTTATCCCGGCTTCGACTAGATATAACTCTATCATGGCCGTGCTCGTAGAGAACGGTATGAAGACATCAACATCGCTTTTCTCATCTACATCTCCTCTCGCAATGCTTCCATAGATTATCGGGTTCAGCCCATGGGCCACGAGCGGCTTCATTAAGCTTATGGCCCTCTCTCTTAACCGCGAGAGAATCCTCCACCTAGTCTCATCGTATTTCACTTCAAGCATTCAAGATTCATTAGATTTGGTCTCCTAAGATTCTTTCCACTAGATGAGGCTGAGATGCTCTACGAGGATTTTA
>CAZILE010000048.1:0-7042 GCA_964540045.1 uncultured Nitrososphaeria archaeon
GCTCATTTAGAAACCTATGAGTGATGAACTCGACCTCATCCCTTGAGATCTTAAGCGTCGAGTATCTGAGCGCCCAACAGCTGGACACGACTCCGACAGCGAGCGTAGCTGGATGTCTATGTGAAAACTCTATCCTCGCGTCGAGCGCGGTCACCTTGCCTCCGACTCCATGAACCCCCCAGCCCAGAGCGTTCACCGCTTTGAGTAGCTTCTCCTCGAGGTCGGCTACCTCAGGCCTTGGATTTCTCTCCCCCATCCTCCTTAACAAGGCTTTTTTGGCTAGAAAGATCGCGAGATCGGCGGTCGCTCCGATTCCGATCCCAAGAATTATCGGCGGACACGGCTTAGGCCCTGCCTCAAGAATTAGGTCTAAAATGAGTTTGAGAGCTCCCTCTAGCCCTTGGCTAGGCGGAATAACCTTGGCCAGGCTCAGTACTTCGCTACCCCCGCCCTTTAAGAGAACTGTTACCTCGGCTTCATCGCTTTCAGGGACAATCTCCCAGCAAATCCAAGGTGTATATTCTCCCGTGTTATCCCTGCTGTTCTCCCCCGTGATCGCGTCAACAGCATTTGGCCTAAGAGGGGTCGATCTAGTGGCCTCGGCGGTGGCCTCTCTAAGTATCCTCGGAAGCCTTCCCAGCATTGGAAAGAATTCTCCACCCTTAACGTGAAACATCACTACGCCGGTATCTTGGCAGATTGGTCTCCGCTCTCTCTCCGCTATCTCTAGGTTGTCAAGGATTGCCTTTAGCATGCGCTTGGCGAGAGGGTTATCCTCGATCTCATAGGCGTCTCTCAGAGAGCCCTTAACGTCGTCCGGAAGATGGGTTGCGGCCGCGGAAATTAGCTTAACGAAAGCGTCCTTAAGAAGCTCTTCCGAGATCACGAGGTTAGGGTGCCTGATCCTTGAGAAATAGGTTTTGCTTCACTTCTCTTCATCTATCTGGAAGCTTATGAGAAGCGGAGTCGGAGAGGGATTCATTCTCCCGAGGAAATAGAAATGGCCTTCCGGCAAGGTTAGCAGGCTCTCGGGTGAGATATAGTATGATGCTGCTAGCTTCTGAGCTTCCTCGAAGTCCAGTGGATGAATTCTCCCGATGAACTGAGTGTTGAGATTTCTCCGAACGGCGGCGTTCAAGCCTATCTCACCAGCCATACCCTGAGAGAGTATCACTATTGATAGGCCGTAGCTTCTTCCAAGAGCGCATAACTCTATTATCAGATCGGTGGTGTCTCTCTCAAGACCTCGAGGCTGCCATGGAGCATACTGCGGCCCTTCGTCTATCAGGAGAGCTACATCAAGCCTCTGCTTCCGCTCCATAAGTCTCTTCAAGTATCTTGCTATTGAGTAGAAGACTGCAAGTTTTTGCTCCTTCTCCCCCTTGCTCATATCCACTACCACCAAGCCCTTTTCCTTAGCCTGGGTGAGTATCTGCCAAGGCTCGATCGTTCCGAGGAAGCGCTCGACCTCCTCCTCGGTTATCAGCTCGAATGCGGCATCAAGCCTATTCTGCCAAAACAAGCTCATTTCCTTCCCCTTTGAACCCGTTGAGCCCTGCTGCTGGAGAATAGATGTAGCCTGCATGTAGATCAGCTTCCTGGCCTCTTCGGGCGACCTTCCCCTCCATTCTGTCGTCCTCAAGGCTCGCTCGACCGCCGCGGAAACCGGGTTATCTTCCCGACCCATGTATCCGAAGTTCTTCGTGAGATGATTGAAGTAGCGGATCACGGTGTTGTTGTCGACCTTTATGTCATCGAGCGGGATCGTGTGCTCAAAGTATGGGGCGTAGTCGCTTCCTTTCCAGTCCATGACTATTATGCTGTAGCCTGCCTTTCTAAGAAGAGGTATCACCTCATATCTTGCGAGATAGCTTTTACCCGACCCCGTCACCCCGAATATGCCTATATGATAATTGATGTATTGCTTAAGAACTGGGACCTTCCACCGGGGCTCGGCCCAGTAATGGCCTATCCGGAGATCTGATTTACTGAGATATTTCATTGGATCGTCTCCGCTGGTGTACATTTCCACGAGTGAGGTTGGGGCGATTATGAACTTGTTCTGCTCTATCCCATTTTCCCCTATAACGCCTATTATCTCAAGGTTGAACGTGTAGAACTCCTTTACGCTGCTTGGCATTCTTCCAGTTTTCGCGTAGGCGACCCCTGGAGTGAAGCTAGCGGTCCTAACATTGTCGTTCATACCTCTCCCCCCTCTACAGATAGCTAGAACATCTCCTCCATTCTTGTTCCTGATGACCACGAGGCTCTCATTCCTAACGACCTTCTCCATGCCATCGTAGAGTATCACGGATGCTCTTGCTTCGCTTGCTCCACTAGAGATCACGCCTATTGGTGTAGGCAGCCTCCAATCACCCCATAGAAGCTTGTCTAAGCAGATATATAATGCTCTCAGAGGTGGCTGAATGTGAAGCCCTAGAAGGCGGCTTAACGCTCATTTAAAGCCCTCCTATGGACTTCATCGTCATAACCTCTATACTTTAGGATTATCTCGCACCATTTCCTTTCAGGGCAGTATCCTAGGAGCTTGCATCTCTCTCCCATTAGAGATGCTATTTCCTCATCTTCCTTGGCTATGCTATTCCATATCTCGTAGGCTATTCTTCTCTCCTCCCATTGCGAGTAGCTGCATGTGCGCATGGCTATGTATCCTTGAGGCCATAGTAGGTTGAAAGCGTTATAGCACCTCACGGTGTAGATTTTCATGGCCTGAGGAATTGAGTATATTGCATCGGATCTTGGGATACCTGATTCCGTCAGCGACTTGTAGCATTCGATGAGCGTTTCCGCGGATTCGCGGAAGATTTCCAACAATTTTTCGGATGCATTAATTTTTGACGGGATTATCATCGATTTCTCGGGATCCTTTATGAGCCTAGCGGCTGCGGTGTATATCGATTCGACCGCTGTTGGTACCGTTCTATGCCTTATGGATTGATGATATGCTACAAGGGATAGGGGTTCTAGGAATATGGCGTTCAGGAGCGGGATTAGTGATGATGCTTTTGCGGGATCTTTTAAGGCCCTTGAGATTGCTTCTTTATCAGCTATTAGAGATGTGAAGCTTAGTAACTTGGGCTTGGTTACCTCGCCGATCGTTTCTAAGATGGAGTCCATTAAGTCATCGCGATCCTTATACGGATTCGAGTAAGGATATGTAGGAAGCTCGGATTTGAAAGATAGTCGGGCTTTCGTCAGCATAGGTGCGACTTCATAAACTAGCTTCTTTATTTCATCACCTATTGTGATGAGCTCTTCTGGGTAAACATCAATTTTCTCCCCCATTCTCTCCGAGTCTACTATGAATCCGAGGAATGTGTCGAGACTTCCGCTCGCGAATAAAGAGGTCGCCGACGCTAACGGCAGAATATATCTAGCATCCTCGATCTCTATCCCCGCCTCGATCAACTGCCTATAAGCCCCATATGCCTCGTCTATTGCTCTCTCAAAGATTCTCCGCGAATCCGGATTAGAGTCGATTCTCCTCGGAATCACGAAATCGCTTCTCGCCACCAGCTTCCTCCTCTGAGATTCTTGAAGATAGGAGCCGAATGGCGGAGCGACTAAGAGCATCGATGAGACTCTGCTGCATTTACCGATTTCGAGTTGGATGCTGAGCGAAGTCGTTAAAGAAGCATGTCCTCTCCTAGTGGATTCTTTATGAAGCATTAACGCTACTTTTGCGGGATCTTTACCTCGGGAAAGTAAATCGCGATATCGATCTTCAAGCGTTACGCCCTCGATAGTTCCTATGCCTTCTAAAGCTATTAGAATATCCGGCTCGACTAGGACCTGCTCATTATTTAGCCTTAAAACCGTTTTCGGACCATAGCTCAGGAGCTTAACCCTTATCTCATCGACCTTTATCACTATGAATCACCTTGAGGTGGTTTACATGAAGTGTTCGAGGCTTGTTACGCCGATAATTTTATCGAAGTCTATTCCGAGCGCGTCTAGGACTTGCTCAAAGGTCGATGCGAGGTATTCGAGGTATTCGTCCACGTCTACCTGATCTTTCCCAGCGAATTCTAATGGCTCGACCCCGTCGCCGTCCTTGGTTCTCACGTATGCTACGATATCTCACTAAGCATAATTAATTTTTCGTCGTTAGACCGTTAATAAACGTTACGCTCCGTAAATCTAATCTACGCTCAATATTCAAGTTTCGGTACAACCTGACTTAAGCAGTAAGTTAAGTTTGGGATAAGAGGTGCATCGATGGAGTTCATAAGGTTTAGATTTCCCAAAGAGCGCCTCAAAAATAATATTATTAAAAAAGTTAGAGATGTAAAAGAAGCTTACGCTGTAACGAACTTTTTCAGCTGTTCTGGGTTCATGGGTGTGCAAAGCTGAGCGGAGTCCGGTAGTTCGTCAAATACATCTTTATAGGCCTCATACAGCACATCTGGCGTGAAAACTGGCGGATCGAAGTAGTTTATCTTTCTTGCTGGTATGCTGTTCAGACACTTGATCATTTCAAAGGTCAGGTAGGTCGGCTGGGACTGTGGATTACAGACTATCAACAAATCAAAGTTGTATTCATGATAAAGCCTTATTGTATACACGAAATCCTCAGCTGTCAGCACGTGCTCGCTGGGATCCATCCCTGCATCTCGGACTGCTAGCGGTACCATCGCCGCTATCATAGCTCCCTGGCTTACCCATCCCCTAACATTGGGATTTGAAGCTATTACGTCAGCAACACATTCTCGCGCCTTGGATACAGACCAATCAGTGTCTACCGCTGCCACAATTTCAACGCCTTGATCCTTATATTCTTCTATAGCACGCTTTGCACCTTCCCACCGCTGTATATTTGAAGGAGCACCAGGAATTCCTCTGAGCACACAGACCTTGCGCTTCTCTGGCGGATGCTTTTTTATCAATGTTTCAGCCACAAATTTTCCTTGGATATATCCACTCTTATAGTAGTTTGTCTGGTAGATCATTCCGAATTTCTTTAACTTGCCATATGGATACGGGTCGGGAGCTTCAACTTCAAGGCCGGTGAATATCCCCATGTCGGTAACCCTCTCTATATCTTCGATTAGGGCCTCTCCTCTAACAGGGTCTATAATCATTGCATCGCATCCCCATTCAATTAACTCCTGTATATTCCTCTTTTGCTCTAAAACGTCTCCTCCAGCATCAAGTACCCTATACTCCTCAACCCAACCAGCTTCCTTTAGACCTTTCATGAAATAGTCTAACTCCGCTAACTGCATCCGCCTCCATGGATTACCAGTCCAAGGTAATGCTAAACCAATCCTATATGGAGGATTCTTACGTGGCCATTGAGTCCAACCTGGATCTAATGGTGCTGAAAAATAGTCACCTATCCACGGAAGTCCCGTAGGACCTGTTGCTGTTGCTGTTATGGTTTTCGTAGGACCTGTTGCTGTTATGGTTTGAGTAACCGTTTGAGTAACTGTCCGCTCCGCCGCCCCAACTGTTTGAGTAACCGTCTTTTCCACAGTTTTCTCTGCAGTCTGAGTCACGGTCTTTTTTACGACCTCAGCAGGTTTACCTAGCCAGGCAGCAACTCCACCGATGGCCAGACCAGCTGCCAAACCTCCTACAAATTTCAGGTAATCTCTCCTAGTTTGCTTTTCACCAGTTCCCATGCTATAGACATCTCAGCTCGTTATTTTTAAACTTTTCCCCACACATTAATCCTTCCCCTTTTATTCCCTATTTTTGGATTTCACCTTATCATTATCCATTGGATCTAATGGTTTTCATAGAGCGTCATTATAAGCTTGACCTAGTATAACCTTTAAGCCGATTAATTAGAAGTAAAAATCATTAAATCCTAATCCGAGCTCAAAACCTTACACAATTTTATCTTTTCACTAACTCATGAATAAGTTTCTGGAAGAATTTTATTAAGAATGAATTGTGTTTTTAAGCCTTCTCTAAGCGCGTTTATTATCGAGATGATATTTGCTTTACTACACTAACTGCCACCACAACTAGGCCCGTGAAAATCAAAATTCCGGATGTGCCAAATCCTAAGGCTATCAAAATACCCCTTATGTTTCCATATAGAAGCGCGGCAATGAATGTTCCAATGATGCTTCCTTCACCACCTCTAAAAGTAATTCCCCCCAGTACGGCAACTGCGAATGAGCTCAGCAAAAAGTCTAACCCAATACCAGCAGGAGCCACCGAAAGAGCTGGAACTACAACTCTCCCAAGGTAAAGCAAACCGGATGCCGCAGCAAAGATTCCAGCAATCGTATAAACTATCGCTATTATTTTCTCTACATGAACTCCTGAGAAATGTGCAGCAATCGGATTTGACCCAACAGCGTAAACTTCCCTACCAAACTTTGTTAATCTAAGTATAAACCACATGATTAATGTAACGATTACCCACATAACTACTACAGAAGGTATTCCAATAACTTCTGACGTTGACATAAATTCCATTAGAACTTTGTGAGCACCCCCTCGGGGGAATCCCTTAGTATAAACAAGGGTAACTCCACTTAGAGCCGTCATCATGCCCAAAGTCATGATTATAGGCGGAATCTTTAGGAACGATATTACTAAACCATTTAGGGCACCAATTAGTGCTCCTAATAAAAAGACTATAAGTACTGGTATCCACCAAGGATATTGACTGAGGATAGGTGTCTCTTTGAATAAGATCGCGGCCATTATGGCTAGACTCATCGCAGATGCCCCTATCGACATATCTACACCTCTCGTGAGCATAACTATCGTCTGCCCGATGGCGATGATTCCGACGATGGCAGATCTTCTAAATAATTCCTTTTGATAACCAGCAGACCAAAAATTTGGTATAAAATAACCACCTATAGCCATTAGCACTATAAAAGCTCCAAGTAAAATCAGATATTCTCTCGGAATTTTCTGTAGGAATAAATTACCTTTAACAACCCCCACTTCTTTCTCTTCTTTAACCATTTCACGATAACCTCCTAGTCTCTACAACAAATTTACTAAATATAGCTGAGGCAACAAGCAAAAATCCGTTAATAATGTACTTATACCA
>CAZILE010000049.1:0-6909 GCA_964540045.1 uncultured Nitrososphaeria archaeon
ATGTCAAGTCTGCTGAGAGAGCCGAGTCCGACCCCGCTCTAGCTCAAAAGCGAAGACAGATAACTAAAGAGATCGAATCCAGGAGGGGGAAGTTCTTCGAGCTAAATAAGATGATAGTTGAGCGAGTTCTACGAGATCAGCTTAAGACCTGTTGGAGGCTTGGAGCAAGATATGATATACTCAACATGGAGAGCGATATCCTGGCATATAGGCTCTGGGATGAAGTCTTCGAGAAACTGAAGGAGAGGAAGGCGGTGTACTACGCTGAGGGTGGCCCTAAGGCTGGATGCTGGCTCCTAGATCTCTCAGGACATCCAGTGTTGTCTAAAGAGGGGGATGAGGTTCTAGTGAAGAGCGATGGAACGACCACATATATCGCAAGAGACATAGCTTATGCTGCTTGGAAGCTCGGCGGGACTTCAAAGGACTTCGCGTACAAGCTCTTCGGAGAGAACCCGGATGGAACGCGGATCTACATAACCTCAGAGGAAGACGGGATCAGAATGCCTGCATCGAGTGCTGAGAGGGTGATAAACGTAATTGATGTTAGGCAGAAGAGGCCTCAGGAGATAGTGAAGTATGCTCTCAAGCTTTTGGGGCTCGACGCCGATAAATACATTCATTATGGCTATGAGGTCGTAGCGCTAAGCAGAAAGGATGCGGAGAGGCTCGGCTATACCCCAGAGCCCGGTCAGCAGATAATTCACATGAGCGGGAGGAGAGGACTTTACGTAAAGGTGAACCAGATTCTCAAGATGTTGAAGGAGAAGGCGATGAAGGAGGTCGCGGATAGGCATCCGGACTGGAGCGAGGAAAGGGTTACTGAGACAAGCGAGAAGATAGCGGTCGCAGCCCTAAGATACTCCTTAATCAAGCAAGATACCGATAAGCTGATAGTCTTAGATACAGATGAAGTGCTTAAACTCGAGGGCGATACAGGCCCATATCTTCAATACACCTATGCTAGAGCCTGTAGAATCCTGGAGAAAGCTGATTCAGATATCTCAACCAAGCCGCCTGGAGAGCCTAATGAATCGGAAAAGAATCTGCTGAGGAGGATGACCTACCTTCCACTCCTCCTTGAAGACTTCTCATCCAACATGCTGGTTAAGCCGATAGCAGACTACGCATATAAGCTTGCCTCAGAGTTTAACATATTCTATGAAAGATCTCCTGTTCTCCACGCAGAAAAAGAGTTAAAGGAGTTCAGACTAGCAGTGGTGAAAGCATTTCTAACGGTTTTCTCAACAGTTTTGAACTTGCTGGGGCTACCAGCTCTTGAAGCGATGTAAAGACCTACTCTATCTTTATTTTAACTCCCTTCTCACCAGTCCCAACCTTTTTCAAGACGACCTCTAATACACCATTCTTGTAGGTCGCTTTAGCTGATTGAGGATCGACCTCGGCTGGTAGATCTACTTCCTTGTAGTATTTTCTCTGGGGAGTGTCCACGGAGATTATCAGCTTCCGATCGCTCACGTTAAGATTAATGTCATCCTTCTCCACCCCAGGAACTTCGGCCACCACCTTAACGACATCCTCCTCCTCGTATACATCTACAAGAGGCTCTCTTGTCTCGCTGAGCTCAACGATCTCCGGTTCACGTCCAGATCTAATATTCCCGAACTCCCTTATAATCGGCTTTCCATCAGGCCCTATTCGAATCGAGTATCCATAGACTATTGGCCCAAATTCCCTCACATATCCTTTATCGGTTTTACGCTCCCTGATCAAGTTTCTCGGGATCTCTCGCTCGAGTTCTTCGAATGATTTGGAGAACATCTCATCAAGCTCCCGCATCATCCTCTCCATTTCCTCGAAGATCCTGCCAAACGGTGATCTCCTCCTCCACCATCTATCCCAAGACATGTTCTCACTCCACCCATTTCTAGCGTCGGCTTCATATAACCTTTTAGAGGAGCCGTTAAAATCGTCCAGCCGACTTACTCGAGCTCATATTTAATAACTTCTAATTCTGGGCCAAGAGGTTAAAGAGGAAATGAATGGGCTTTGGGTAATCCTGCTAATAGTCTTGTTCGGCGTCCTCTCCCTTGAGATAGGTTTTCCGACAGCGATACTTGAGATAATCGCCGGGATAATCGGCGGAAACATCTTCAGCACGGCATCGCTCTCTTGGATGGACTTCATAGCCAACTACGGCATCCTCGGTTTGATGTTCCTAGCGGGCTTAGAGATAGATAAGGATGAGCTTCGAAAAAACTTTGGAAGAAGCTCAATCCTCGCTTTCTCATCCTACTTCCTACCTTTCATAACGATACTTTTGATAACGTTCGCATTGACCTGGAACCTTGGACAAGCTGTCCTTACGGCCATAGCTCTCTCAACTACATCACTAGCTTTGCTATACCCGATTCTTAGGCAAAGGGGGTTCCTAAACCTAGAGATAGGGCACGTCATCCTATCAGCGGCCATGCTCGTGGACGTTCTAAGCATGATCTCCCTCGCAGTTGTTTTCGCCGCAGTAACCTACCTCAGCCTAATTTTCCTCATAATCTTGATAATCTTCATGTGGCACGCTCCCAGGGTGGGGAGGTGGCTCTTCTCCAGATACAAGGAGAACCTGGCGGAGATAGAGCTCAAGTTCCTCCTCCTAATCCTGCTCGCGCTCCTCTTCTTCGCCGAGAAGGTGATGGTCAATGAGGCAATTCTAGCGTTCATGATGGGAATGCTTTTCTCGGGAATCTTAGAGGAACATGAATCGCTCGTTGAGAAACTAAAGGGAATAATCTTCGCATTCTTCTCGCCACTTTTCTTCTTTAAAGCCGGATCATTCCTAAAGTTTTCCTCAATGAATCTCATGAGCTTACTCTACATTGCGATCCTCCTACCAGCTGCATTCTTCTCAAAATACTATGCTTCTAAACTCGTCTTCAGAAGGTTATTCGGAGCAGGCGAAGATCTCTCGAACTTCGTTGGCCTAAGCTTTAACCTCAGACTAACCTTCGGGATAATCACAGCCCTCTTCGGACTGGAGCTAGGGCTTATACCCATAGAGATTTACACGGCTATTGTCGCGATCATAATATCATCCGCCTTAATCTCCTCGTTAATTAGCCGCATAAGAGGGCGCTAAACCTACAATAAAGAACTGTGACCCTGTATACTAACGAGCATCCAACGATTGATTAACGCCATGACCAAATTCTGCTCGTTTCTCACATTTTCCAGCTTCATAAGAGAAATATGTGAGAAGTAAGAAAACAAATTATTTCTTCTCAACTCTGTCTCTAATCCATTCCTCTTCAACGGGTGCCAGTAATAAGGGTTTCAGGAATTGAATTGCCTTCTTACACCCATCCTCACGATTTATCCACGGATCTTCATGTTCCACGCTAAGGACATAATGGTATCTCACCATCTGTAGCGCTGTTAAAAGCCTCTTCCACTCAACATCTCCCCAGCCAACGATCCTAAATCTAAATCCTCTATCTGTTCTACGCCAGTCTCCGGTCGCCGCAGCTCCAGAGTAACCAAGGTTCTCTTTAACTAGCTCAGCATCTTTCGCATGGACGTGAAATATCCTATCTCCTAGCTTTTTAACAAAGACCACCGGATCGCAAAGGCACCAGAGCAAGTTCGCTGGATCTAGGTTAAATCCAAAACACTTCCTGTAATTGAACGCCTTAAGTAAGGCCTCCGCTGTTTCAGTGTTATATGCCTGTTCCTGAGGGTGGGGTTCGTGAGCGAACTTGACCCCATGTTCCTCGAAGACGTCTAGAATAGGCTGCCAGCGCTCAACAATTACTTCGTATCCCTTCTCCCATAAATCTATCCCACCAGGCCATATAAACCATCTCGAAAAATTCTCACATCCGACGAATCCGTTTACCACCGGCACATCTAATGCCGCAGCAGCCTCCGCTGTCTTTTTCATCCTCTCAGTACCATACTTTATCTTCTCCTCAGGGGAGCCTTTCATTATCGTATCGGTGTCAGCGCCATGGGGACCGCCGACCAATTGACTCTCAATATGATTACTTAACGCCGAAATCTCTAATCCATAGGATTTAACGATACGCCTATATTCGCCCGCCTTACCCTTAAGAATTTCATCAATGTTTATATGATTTGATCCCTTATCTGCCGCGATTTCGACAGCCTCATACCCGAGTTCTGAAAAGAATTTCAGCACCTTATCTAAAGGGCGATCGTTGAATAGAACTGTAAATATACCTATTCTCATTTTATACGCCACCCTTCGATCTTACCTGTAAGATCTACGCAAATATTTACTTTTCCTGAAAAATCCTACTCGGAACAATAAGAATTTAAAGGATTTTTATTAGCTTATCTTACTTTAAACAAGGTCTTCTCCATCATTTTCTCTTCTTTAGGTTGCGTCTTGCGATATGTTTACCTTTTCTTAAAACATATACTTTTATCCACAAACTCTAGGATCTCTGAGAAGTTGATTTCGGTTAAAATTGAGGAAAAATAAATGATGTGTATGGTTTCTCCTACTACTTTGTTGACTCCCACTTCCCTGTCTGGGAGGATCTCACTATAGCATCCATGATCTGGCAATTTCTGAGCCCATCGTAAAATGTTGCACCCCAAGGCTCTATTGGCTCATCGTTTATGATGGCTTTAAAGAAGTGATAAACTTCGTGGATGAATGTATGTTCCCATCCAATTATATGTCCATGAGGCCACCACTTGTCAATGTAGGGATGAACGGTCTCGGTAACGAGGATGGTCTTGAATCCCCTTCTATCCTCGGGATCCCTGTTACTGTAGACCTCTAACTCGTTAAGCCTCTCTAAGTTAAAGACCAGCGATCCCTCACTACCGTGAATCTCTATTCTCTGATAGTTCTTTCTTCCAGCGGCAAACCTAGTTGCCTCGGCAGAGCCTATGGCTCCGTTAGCAAACTTGAGCATTGCTATAAATGCGTCATCAACCTCAACTTTACCCTTCTTACTCGGGTCTTCTGGTAGAGGTCTTTCATGTATGAAGGTCTTAAGCATGCCGCATACGGACTCTATTTCGCCAACCAAGAACCTTGCGAGGTCTAGTATATGTGAACCTAGATCTCCCAAAGCGCCGAATCCCGAAATATCTTTTCTAAGTTTCCATATCAGCGGGAAGTTCGGGTCCATGATCCACTCCTGAAGGTAGACTGCACGGAAATGGTATATCTTTCCCAGATATCCCTCGTCAATTAGCTTCTTGGCTAATATGATCGCCGGTACAAACCTGTAGTTGAACCCAACCATATGCTTTACTCCGGCTTTTTCAACAGCTTTATACATCTCTTCTGCTTCCTTCGCACTAGTGGCTAATGGTTTCTCGCAAAGGATGTGTTTTCCCTGTTCGGCAGCTAGGATGCTTGGATCGTGATGGAGGGCGTTTGGCAATCCGTTATCAACAACCTCGACTTCAGGGTCCTTAACCAGGTCCTCCCACTTCGTGTAGTACTTCTTATAACCATACCTTATTGCAGCTGCCTTAACGGCTTCTTCCGTTCTACCGTAGATTGCTATGAGCTTGGGTCTAGCTGGAGGCGGATAGAAGAAGATGGGCATTTTAATGAAGGCGTTGCTATGCGCTTTACCCATAAACGCGTAGCCTAGCATTCCAACGCCAAGGGTCGGTATCTCTTTAGCAGCCTCCTCAACTTTCCCCATCGCTACGAAGCCTATTTCGCGCTCCTTCTTGGACATCACGTTTCCCCTCCCACCTACCACAAAACTTGCTCAAGCGGCTTCCTTATTATCGGCGGCCCAAGAGCTACTTCGTAATCAGCCTTCGAAGCTATTTCTAATGTTCTCCCGAGAAGACATTGGTTGAAAGCTGTAGTAGCTATTCCAATTCTCAAAATATCACCCCTACACCCGAATTACGCACTACTTCCATATTTAACCCTTTCTTCACTTTAATTACCAACATCTTCGACGAAGCTTAATTTCTCAAATAATCAACATTTCCATAAAGTAGGTACACTAAAAAGACCGAATCCTTAATACGGCTAATTTATGAAAGATTAAGGACATTGCTGATGAAACCCGAAAAGGGACTATAATCGTCAAAAATAAATATACAATGTTGTGATTTAGGTTGCTGTAATTGTGTATTTTAAAATTTATATAGCGGTTGGAAAACGTAAACGCGTAAGGTGATGGTATTGTTGAAGGTTGGGATAGACAGTTATTGCTATCATAGGTATTTTGGCGAAATCTATGATATACAGCCAAAAACTGAAATAAGATGGTCGTATGAGCGATTTATAACTAGAGCAAAAGAGCTCGGCGTGAATGGTGTCAGTCTTGAAACCTGTTTCCTTCCAAGCATTGAAGAGGATTACCTTCTGAAGCTAAAGAAGCTTCTAGATGATTATAAGCTGGAAAGAGTTTTGGCATGGGGGCATCCAGATGGGCTAGAAGCTGGTAAAAATTTGAAAGCAGTAGAAGATTTAAAGAAATACTTTGAACCAGCCAAAAAAATTGGAACTAACATCATGAGAATCGTAGGGAGTAGTTTGAAGTACCGTGATGAGCCACATGAACCTCAGCTAGAAAGATTAACTAAAATCTTGAAGGAGGTGTGTGAAGAGGCAGAAACATATGATTTAGTACTCGCTATAGAAAATCACATCGATTACACCTCGGATGAAATATTGTCGTTGATCGAGAGGGTGGGCTCTGAGAATCTAAGGGTCAATCTTGATACCGGAAATGCGCTTAGAATGTTTGAAGATCCAGTAGTGGCAGCTAAGAAACTAGCTCCATACACAGTAGCGACGCATATTAAAGACATAAGTCCAGTAAAATATAACAAGTTTTACAACACTAGAGCGACCCCTAAAGATTGGTTTTTCTGGGCCGCCGTTCCTCTCGGAGACGGAATTATAGACATCCCTGCTATTATTGAGATACTTCACGACGCAGG
>CAZILE010000050.1:0-6784 GCA_964540045.1 uncultured Nitrososphaeria archaeon
ATATGTGGCGCCGAAGGCGAACATGATGTTCAACCATGCTGCCAAATACTTCCTTTCTGCCGAAGATCTTCTCCTAGCCGGTAAGATCATGATAACGGTGATGACTGCGGAGGCGAGAAAGCTATAGGTGGATTGGGATGCTCGAAGGAATTAAAAGAGCATTTAATGAGATGGCTGAAGAACTTAAGACGAGAGGTCTCTCCGATAAGGAGATCCAAGAGTATGTTGAAGACTTTAAGCTCAAGCTAATAGCAAACGATGTGGCAGTAGAGGTGGCGGAGAAGCTCGGCGAAGAGCTTGCTCAAAGACTTAGAACCATAAGGCTCAGGAGATTCGGCGGAAACCTTCAAGAGGTCTTAAGCCAGTTCTCAGCGATAATCGACTCCGTCCTAAGGGAAGGAAGCTTTGAGGAAATCCTGAGAAGAATAGATGAGAAGAGGAAGATGAAAAAGCCTTTCATCATTCTCTTCGTCGGCCCCAATGGAAGCGGAAAGACAACGACCATAGTGAAGCTCGCGCACCTCCTAAAGAAGCACGGCATCAAGTCTGTGATCGCGGCGGCCGACACCTTCAGAGCCGGAGCAATAGAGCAGCTTCAAAAGCTCGCGAGGGAGGTTGATCTAAGGGTCATTGGTCAGAGATATGGGGCTGATCCGGCCGCCGTGGCAATGGATGCCGTGATGAGCGCTGAAGCGAACAAGATACCAGTGGTCTTAATAGACACGGCTGGGCGGACGGAGATAGACCGCAATCTCCTCGAGGAGATGAGGAAGATAAAGCGGGTGGTGAACCCGGATCTCGTGATCTACGTGGGAGACGCTCTGGCCGGAAACGCGGCCATAGAGCAAGCAAGAAGGTTCGATGAATACGTTGGAATAGACTACATAATCTTGGCGAAGCTCGATGCTGATGCGAGAGGGGGCTCGGCAATCTCGATAAGCTACCAGACCGGGAAACCTATACTCTTCGTCGGAACTGGGCAAGACCTCGAGGACCTTAAGCCTTTCACCAAAGCTCTCATAAAATCGGCGATAACCCTCTCCAAAGGAGGATGAGGAAGAATTTTAACCGGCCGATGAGATGTAAAACTGAATGAAAATTAAGCAGATCCTGGAGTCGCTTTCAGCAAGAATGCCCGGTCCGCAGCCAACCTTCCAGAGCTTCCAGCTTTTAGACGTCCTCCTGACAATAAGCAAGGAGGCTCCGATCGGAAGGAAAAAGCTCAGCGAGCAACTGGGCTTGGGCGAGGGGGCTATTAGAACCATGCTCCAAAGACTCAGATCCGGATCGCTCATCGAGGTCGTCGGGAGGGGCGGATGCGTTCTCAGCAAGAAAGGCGAAGATCTCATTTCAGAGCTTCGGGAGAAGCTTAGAGACTTAGGCCCCTTAAAGTCGAAGCTTCCCTGGGACTGTCTAGAAAGTTATGCCCTGATCGTCAAGAAGGCCGCGCATCTAGTTAAGAGAGGATTGGAGCAAAGGGATGAAGCGATCAAGGCCGGGGCCAAAGCCCTAATGGTTCTAACCTATGTCGATGGCAGGCTCCTAATGCCCGGAACCTCCGACATAACTCTCGAAAAACCGGACTTCGCCTCCCAGCTGATAAAAGAGCTTGACCCCGAGAACGGAGACGTAATCCTAATCGCTGGAGGAGATCACCCACTCGAGGCCAGAAGAGGAGCTCTAGCCGCGGCCCAAACCCTCCTCTAGATAGCTTCTCCACTTATTGGGATCGAACCTCTTCTCCATTCTCTCAAGTTCTTTGCTGAAAGCCTCTTCGAGGTTCACACCAAATCTGTTCGCAAGCTGAAGGAAGAGTGAGAAGGCTTGACCGAACTCCCTCCAAACTTCATCTCCTGGAAGCTCGTGACCAAGCCCCGGAGCCTTATACCCCTCTTTAACGAGGATGTGGCGGCCTATCTCGGAGATCTCCTCAACCAAGTGGGTGAAGATCTGGGATTCGGTGAACCTATCCCACCTCCGCCTCCTCTCGAACTCAAGCATCCTCTTCTGAGCCTCCGAGATCTTCATCAGGCTCTCAAGCATCAGGAAGAGTATAAATAGTTACCACTAGAGGTTTGGATAGATCGAGGTCTTGAGAATATGTCGTCTCCGGAACAAGATCTCTCGAGAGCATTAGCCGAGCTTCAAGCCCTTGAGAGAACCTTAACAGACCTGCAGAATACGGTTACGGCTTTAAGATCTCTTCTAAACGAGTATGAGGGCGCATTAGCCTTACTCGACGAACTCAAGAAACGGGGCTCAGCCGCCAACCTCCTCATCCCAATAGGTGGTGGAAACTTCATCCAAGCAGAAGTGAAGAAGGTCGAGGAGGTTCATGTAAGCCTAGGAGCTGGAGTAATAATAAGGCAGCCGCTTAAAGAGAGCTATGACATCATAAAGAGGAGACGTGATCAGATAAGCACCGCCATAAGAAGCCGCGAAGAGGCGATCGCGAACTATGCTCAGAAAGCTGAAGCGCTGAGAAGGCTCGTTCAAGCCCTTTACAGGAGGCTTGCTGAGAGGCAGAAGGCTGGAAGAAGAGAAGGTGAATAGAATTAACCTATTCTCCAGGCCAAAGAACCTAAGAGCCAGATAAACACTAAAAGAGGCTTCTGGTAAGATGCCGCTGCCTAAGCGTGGAAACTTTTATAGAGCCCCTTGAATGAGAGCTCTATTGAAGACTGATGGGAGAGCTGTCTCCCAAGGATCAAAGGCTCATGAGGAGATCGCCCAGAATGAGTAGACCTCCAATCAGGAGGCGCGCCATAATCGGCTGTTCTCTCATAGGCTTCGGCTCCTCGGCTTCACTTCTCGTTATGTCCGCCTTCATGAGCTCCATCCCCCTAGCTGTTGTGGCCCTAACCTTAGCAGCAGTATCCGCAGCCGACATCTGGCAACTTCTACGCGGCTAAGGGTCTCCCCCCTACTCAGAGCCCAGCTCCCATCGGCTCAGATATTTGAGCTGCTCTTCGGTAAGCTCCTCAAGCTCTATCCCCATGTCCTGGAGCTTAAGTCTAGCAACAAGCTCGTCAATCTCTTTAGGAACGTCTATGACGTCCACAGGAACCCTCCCTCTATTCTTCGCTAGATATTCTGCTGAGAGAGCTTGTAAGCTGAACGACATGTCCATCACATCGCTTGGATGCCCTTCTGCGCAGACCAAGTTCACAAGCCTCCCATCCCCAAGGAGGTAAAGCCTCCGCCCATCCTCCAGCACATACATATCCACGCATGGAAGAACTCTCTCCTTCCTAACGCTCAGTTTCTCCAGATCCTTTTTATTCACCTCGACGTCGAAGTGCCCGGCATTAGCTAGGATCGCTCCATCCTTCATTGATTTGAAATGTTCACCCCTAATCACGTTAATGTTCCCGGTAGCGGTTATGAAGAGCTCGCCGTGAGCCGCCGCTTTTCTCATAGGCTCGACCCTGAAGCCGTCCATGAGCGCCTTTAGCGCCCGAATGGGGTTCACCTCAACGACTGTTACCCTAGCCCCCATCCCTCTAAGCCTCTGAGCTATTCCCGAGCCGACATTACCATATCCCACCACGACGGCGTCCCTCCCCGCCAACAACATTCCAGTAGCTCTTATTACTCCATCTAAAGCGGATTGACCCGTCCCTACCGGATTGTCGAAAAGCTTCTTAGACTCCGCGTCATTCACCGCGATAACTGGATAGAGGAGCTTGCCATCACTTGCCATCGCTTTAAGCCTGATCACCCCAGTAGTAGTCTCTTCGCATCCACCTATCATGGACTCAACGACCCTCTTGACGTCAAAGTCTCCGGTTATCTCCTTGACGTAATCTAGCTCATCAGATTCAACCCCATAGTATAGCTTATGAATCGTTGAGATGAGATCCGCTCCATCGTCGATCGTTATCTCAGGCTCAGAGGCGAGAACATAGCCTATACAATGATAATATTCTTGGATGCTCTGACCCCTAAAAGCATAAACCTTAACGCCCCTAGCGGCCAAGGCGGCAGCAACGTCATCCTGAGTGCTCATGGGATTAGATGCGCAAATACTGACCTCAGCGCCGCCCTCCTCCAAAGCCTCGACGAGTATGGCGGTCTCCGTGGTGATATGTAGGCAGGCCCCAATCCTTAACCCGCTTAAAGGCTTCTCTTTTCTAAACCTCTCAAGTATCTTGGAAAGAACTGGCAGAAGATTCCGCGTCCACTCGATCCTCCTCTCGCCCAGCTTCGCCAAGGATAAATCCTTAATCCAGTACTCCTTCATCTGGATAAGCACCTGCCGACATAGACTTTAAGGCTTAAACCAGAAGATACTATAAATTGAGCCGACTATCGCTTTACTCGAGTTTGAGCTGGGAAGAACTGATTAGAACTAAAGAGGGTTATGAAAAGATCCTAGATGAGGTGATTTCAAGGCTTCCGAGATCCGTGAAGAGCGCGGGAGATAGAATGGTAGTTCTGAACCCGGAGATTCTTCATGAAAGTAGGAGAACCATGGTCTTAAACTTCAAGGATATAGCCGAGAAGCTCAACAGGAAGCCATCCCACCTCGCGAGGTTCATCTTCAAGGAATCGGGAAAACCGGGGTCAATCGAGGGGGAGAGGCTGATAATTCAGGGAAGATTATCGAATGAGGAGCTAAGAAAGCTCATAGAACTATACGTAAGGGAATTCGTTAAGTGCCCAATCTGCGGAGGCCTCGACACGAAGATAATCTCCGAGAGAAGGCTAAGGTTCCTCGTCTGCGAGATCTGCGGAGCGAAGAGTTCCGTCAGGAAGCTCTAAAGCTTAAAGGAAAGAAATTTATGAGCACTTCCTAAGAAATATCATTTTGAATGCGAGAAGAGAAGCCTCCTCTGGCAATTGAGGTTCAAGATGCGGTGAACTTAGCGAGGCTTATCATGAATGAGGCAGATGCCCAACCTCTCTTCTGGTTCTTTCACCACCGAGGGCGAAGCATACTCGGAAGCATCATATCAATACCCTACTGGTATGGAAGCCTCCCGATCTTCGCCTACACTAGTCTCCTGAAAAACTTAGAGCTCAAAGGATACATAGCCTACACCAGCCTTGGAGCGGAGAGGATGTTCTTCTCCGAGAGCATGGACGATAACAGATACCTCTACGCTCCTGTTGTCGAGGTTGAATCTCCGCCCCGCCTCCTTCTCGAAGCTCTCTCATCGAGGTGCAAGCTGAGGGTTAAGCCGGTCCCGGTTCGAGCCAAGAACCTCTTCTCCCTCCTCAGGGTTATCATGATAATGAGCGATAACCTATCTTCTCCACCGGTCTGGCATTACGAGGTCAATGAAAGAAGGCATATACTAGGAGTGGTTACACCATTCTACGACTACTATGATGCTCGAGCTCTTCCAGTATTCTTCTATGTCGAGGTCGAGGAGATGCCAGGTCCATTCATAAAATATCAGGCCATAAGCCGGGAAGAGAGCGTGGGCTACGCGCCCAACATCTCGGATATGAAGCATCTTTATGGAAGAGTGATCACGATCAAGGAGATGCCCTTCCTAAGTTTACGCCGAAAAAGCCGTAAAAGACTTCAGAAATGAGATCGGGAGAAAAAGGGTAAGACCTACTTCCAGAGCTCCTTCTTAAGGAGATCTCTAACCGCCGTTCGCATGACAGCGCTTCTACTCGGATACGAGCCCTTACGAACGAGTTCATCCATACCTTCTATCAACGCTTCAGGCATCTTAACGGAGATGAGCTTCACATGAATCACCCCACGCGATAGGTATTATGCGCGAGCATCCCATAAAACTTTCCGGAACATGCTCTCATAAAACTTTCACTAAACAAGCATTTCCATGAAGGTACTCGTTCAAACCGCTCAGAAATCGATACAAGCCTACAGCCCGACAATTGGTCGAATATAGTTTTTCACCGCTAAGGCTTATATCCCATGTCTCTAGGTTTATAAGTAACCCCTAATCATCTTAGTCTTGGATTTATCGGGAGGTGAGTATATGGCGGTAGGTGCAACAGGTGGAGAAATCCCTGTAATAATCTTGCGTGAGGGAACTCAGAGAACTAGAGGCAGGGAGGCTCAGCTCAATAACATAATGGTCGCTAAGGTGATAGCCGAGGCCATGAGATCATCCCTAGGGCCTAGGGGGATGGACAAGATGCTGGTGGACAGCTTTGGAGATGTTACGATTACAAGCGACGGCGCTACGATACTCAAGGAGATGGACGTCGAGCACCCAGTAGCTAAGATGCTTGTCGAGGTTGCGAAGGCGCAGGACGCTGAAGTAGGTGATGGAACGACATCCGTCGTGGTCTTAGCAGGCGAGCTTTTGTCAAAAGCTGAGGAGTTAATAGAGAAGGAGGTTCACCCAGCCCTCATCATCGAGGGATACAAGAAGGCAGCGCTAAAGGCGCTTGACGTACTAGATCAGATAGCGGTTCCGATATCCATAACGGATAAAGAGACTCTGAAGAAGATAGCTAAGACATCGATGGCGGCAAAGATAGTCTCTGAGGACGCAGACTACTTGGCGGAGATCGCTGTGGACGCCGTTCTAAGGGTCGCTGATAAGGTGAACGAAAAGTGGACCGTCGACCTAGATAACGTCAAGATAGAGAAGAAGGAGGGCCAGTCGATGAGAGATACATCAATTATCGATGGAATAGTCTTGGACAAAGAGGTCGTTCACCCCGGAATGCCGAGAATAGTTCATGAAGCTAGGATAGCCCTTTTAGACTGCCCGCTCGAGATAGAGAAGACCGAGTTCGATGCGAAGCTTCACATCGAGTCTCCCGAGCAGATGAAGGCGTTCATGGAGCAGGA
>CAZILE010000051.1:0-6771 GCA_964540045.1 uncultured Nitrososphaeria archaeon
GCGACCGCCTTAACCCCGAGGCTCATCAGGGTTCCGAAGCCTTTCCGCTCGGCTATCATCTCTATAAGCTTGTAGACCTTCTCAGCGTCTCCCCAGGAGACTTCGAACCCCACGTCTTCCTCCGTTAACAATCCTCGCTGAAAGCACTCCATCACGAAACTTAGTACGGCGCCTGTAGATATTGTGTCGAGACCATAGTAATCGCAAAGATAGTTGGCTTTAGCTACCTCGCCCAAGGCCTTTAGACCTAGGTTCGATCCAAGCATTCCTATGTTCTCATAGTCCACCGTTACCACATTATCATCAATTTTTAGAACGTGGCCGCATGGAATTATACAGTTGGCGCAGGCGGAGACGTAGAGCTGGGCTTCGTTGACCGCTTTGCCGGAAATCTCGTCGGCGTACTCGAAGCTTGTTTTCTGGAAGTTTAGTGTCGGCAGGGCCTCGACGCTGTTTGCCCACTCGACTGTCATGTTTGTTCCATACTTCATCCAGTTTTCATAGTTGGGGCTTGACTTTGCCTCGCTTATCAGCTGCTTGTTCACCTCTCTTAATCTCTCAGGGTCGGCGACATCAACCGATCCGCTTCCCTTGGCGACTATCGCCTTCAGGTTCTTGGAGCCCATTACCGCGCCCATCCCAGTTCTACCAGCTTGTGCGTTCCTCCGCTCTTTGAATCCCCAGTCAACGTTTACCGACGCGTAGTTTACGAGCTTCTCTCCCGCAACTCCAATCGATGCTATGGAGCAGTTTCCATGCCTCTCCCGGAGCCTTTGATCCACCTCTATGGTGTTCAGGCCTCGAAGACTCGGATCCTCGACTATCTCTATATGCTCATCCTCGATCAGTAGATAGCTTAAGGCTTCGGCCCTTCCCCTAATGATCAAAGCGTCGAACCCTGCTCTCCTCATCATGTAGCCAAAGTATCCGCCAACACTACTATCTCCATATATTCCGGTTTTAGGACTGATGGCCGCGAAGCTTGTCTTACATCCTCCCAGAAAACCTGTCGCCGCGAGGGGGCCTGTAGCTATCGCAAGTACATTAGATGGATGAGTTCCATGAATTATCTCATCGAGATTCTTGTATATTATGTAGGCGGCCCACCCTCTTCCACCAATAAAGTCGTATACAAGCCTCTCATCAGGCTCATAAACCTCAATCCTACCATCTTTGAGATCTACTTCAGCTATTCTTCCATAGCCTCGCATCGAGCTTAGACCTGCTCTCAATTCAATTAAAAGATTTCTCAGATTAGAAAGTCTTTGATGAAGCTTGATAACCTGCTTTGCTTTAGGTAGAAGTCGATTACTCTACTTTGCTGGAGGATTATCTTTGCTGGCAAGTCTATTCTTCTCTGAAGCGCTTGGATTGCCTCGTTGAAGTTGTCAAACAGTTGAGGAGGGTTTCTGAAGGATGCTCTACAAACTTCCCTGAACCTCCAGACTCCCAGAGGGATCCAGCCTTCATAGATCTCCGCGATGATTACCGTTGACGCCTGCTTCCGCTGGCCGCTCAGATGCTCTAGGACTGGAAGCCTCAGAGCATGATATGCTCCACCCACATTCTCCGGATATCTATCAACATCTCCGGGAAGCTCTGAGTCATGATAGATCTTCATTCCAGCCCGCTTATGCCAGACCTCGAAGACCTCGAACATCCATGGTCCGGGGAGAAGGAAGACGGTTACACGGTTGAAGTGCGCGAATCCGCTGTAGATTCTCAGCTCATTAATCCAGGGATATCTTTTTACCCTCGACCTTAACCTCCTCCCGATCTGATCATCCACTGCGGTGATCCCCCACTCGGTTGGGACGAGCTTCCTCCACCTCTTCTGCCCTAGAAGCCCCAGTGAGAGAAGTCTAACTATGTATTGGTCGCTTAGACCGGAGCGGTAGAGCTGATAGATCGCCTCAGAGGCTCTTAGATCGACATCCGAGATCACCTTCTCAACAGGCTTCGGAACCCTCGGGTTCTCTGCGATCAAAGCCTTGCGCATAGGCGCTGAAGGACCTGTTGGAGAGGCTCTAACGTGGAAGCTCGGAGAGATCACAGGCTCCTTCTCGAACTCAAGCTCCACATCAAGCGGCTTCTCAGCCATTGCGATCTCCTGCATCGCCTCGAGAATCCTATCAGGTCTCCTAGCATCGATTACCCTTACTGGCCTCTTCCCGCGTATCAGGCTGACCCTCATGACAAGGAGATCGTTAAGCGAGATCGTGAGCCATCCGCTGGGTTGGTCAAATAAGCTTGTATCGGCTTGGATCGGTGGGACCAGCGGACCTGCTAAAACCTTGGGGTAGCCCCATGATCCTATGAGAGCGGAGGGCGGAGAAGATCCGAAGATCGTTTTGGATGATTGAACCTTTCGGAGAAGCTCTCGAACCCCTCGAAGATATGGGCATACCTCGAGCTTACATCGCTTATAGTCTCCTCGGCAGACCGGGCAAACTTCCTTCTCGTTGCTTGACTCTGAGGCCGATAGGATTCCGTATCTCGCCAGCGTGGGCAACCTGCCGTCCTAAAAACGGTCCTTACACCTATTCACCTTATCGGACATCGGCAGGGCTTCGAGCCGCATAAAGGGCATCCGCTTCCATACTTGGCCAGAATGGCTTTCTCCAAGTCTATCTTGAGAACGTTGCAGAAGCTTAGGAGCCATGCTAGAAGGTCGGCGACCTCGCTTTCTAGGGCCTCCCGCTCCTCTTTGAGGAAAGCATCTGCGACCTCGCCCGCCTCCGAGAGCATCCAGAGCAAGGTCTTCTCAGCTCCTCTTCTCTTATCTCGATCGAGGTAGGTCTCGGCCATGAGATCCTGTATCTTCTTGAGATCCACATCAACTCACCAGTATATCTCAGATTCGGTCAGGCTTTTAATTAATCCCCTTAGAAGACTCATGTTCGCCTGATCCAGGATTTAAGCTCCATGCCAAGCTTTCTGTAAAGCTTGAATAGCTTGCTCATAGCTCGCCTCTCATCGAGACAAGGTTCCAACGCTCTCAAGAAGTTCAGATCCGCTTTCATCCTAAGGGGGTCGACTTGGCTTGAATTTTCGGAGAACTGTTGCGGTATCCTTTTGAAAGCTCTTTCAGCAATCTCATCAAATGCTTGCGCGATCCTTTCTAGAGTAGCTCGAGGAAGTTTGGTGACATCCAATACGTGGAGGAGCCTCCACTGGCCCATCTTCAAGCTAGTCCAAGCGCCCTCAGTCTCCTCCCTAGCTATCAGCACGATCAACATCCCCCAAGTCGTGTTAAGCCAGTAAACCAGCGCCTTCTCCGCCTCCGCAACCTCATGCTCAGCAATCCCCCTCAACCTCACGGCGTAAAACATGTTAGAGAGCAGGGGCTTGGAAGAGTATAATGCCAGCACATGAACCGTTGTCCACCTAACCCTATCCGGCACCAGTATCCTGCCGGCATATTTTCGGAAAACTCTTTCACAGTCCTCCTCACATTCTCTCTTGGGTGAAGCATAAGCGTTCGCCTTCACAAGCATTCTCTCCCTAAGTTCCTCTCTTCCCCCATAGAGCACCGGATAGAGCGGCTTGACCACTCCAACTCGAAAGAGCTCGTGAAAACGTTTTCTATCTATGCCGATTGAGTTGATCAGGTTATGAAACCTGATGAGGGGAACATCGAGCATCTTTATCCTTCTCTCCCGATTAGCTCGAGAATACCGTTCAGCAGGTCCACCTCCTTGAGAGCTACGAACCTATTCCAGTTATCCACGAACTTTAACAGCTCCGTTCTCTTAACCTCCTTGATAACCGCTGACACTATCTCGCTCACGTTTTTGAGCATCCCTCCTTCCCGCACTTCAACTGATCCACATTTAACGCGAGCGACCTCATCGGCCAGCATAAGTGCCTCGAGAACGGTCTTCGGCTTTCTCAAGAGGTTGACGAAGAATGTCCCCTCATCTTCATCATGTTGATCCACTCTTTTCGCGATTAACAAGACCTCGCTCAAGCTTGCTCCTTCTGAGAAGTTGTAACCGTTCTTCACATCGCTGCTGACCACCACGTATCTTAGGTGAAACTTGGATGCTAAGAGAAGTCTCGCTAGAAACCATGAGGCTCCTGCCAGAATGCTTCTCGGAAGCACGAACGCTATTATTCCATTAGGCGGAACATACTTATAGGCTAGGTACAGAAATAGAAGGCCCTCCCCCGCTTGGCCTATATTGAAGTACTGCTCTAAACCAGTTCTCCCTCTGCTCATGGTTTTCAAAAACGTCTCCCTCAGATCGCTGGGGACAAGCTTTTCGGATCTTAGAAAAGTCGTGGCCATTTCTCGAAGATCTTCTCTAACATTCTTCCTCACCCTATCATATTTCTTTAAGAACGATCTTCTGAGCTCTTCATAGGCCATGAACCCGAAGATCCCTCTTCTCTTACCCGTGAACGCTTTCCCAACTCTGCCTGTAGCTCTTGTGAAGGGCGGATTCATTATTATCAGATCAAAAGCATTGGGGATCTTCAAAGACCTCTCGCCCGTTATTGATGCATCGTTAAGCAGTTCTAGGGAGCCAAGCCAAGTTTCTTCGACTGAACTCCGTGGAGTGTCGCCAAAGCATGTTGCGTGAATATTCTGTTTGGCTACTCCCTCCGGCCCCGTGAGAGCCAGGTTTATCCTCGCTATTTGGGTTGCGTATCTGAGCGCGTCTAAGCCGAAGATTCCTTCCTCGATTATCTGCTTCTCAAGGTCCTTTGGATACCTTATACCGGAGCAGAAGCAGAGGGCTCTCACTAAGAAGTTAGTGAGATTATGATATACCGCGGTTAGAAGAGTTCCGCTTCCGCAGGCTAGGTCGATTATCTTGATTGCTTTAATTCTTTCGATCATTTCTAATGCTTTCTTATTAGACACTTCGGCTGGATATCTTGGACCGAGGTCAAAGAGCTCTCTGATCGCTAGGTTCGCTAATAGGTGGGCAGCTGGGATCTCGGTATAGTAGGTTGCGAGACCTTTCCTTAAGGCGATATCTCCAGTTATCTCATGATATATGCGTCCGGCGAAGTCCCTTACGAGAAACTGAGGCTTCTGGGATATTTTTACAGCGATTTTAATGAGCAACTTCACGTGTGCAGCTAAGCTCGGGGGTAAAACGCTTAAAGCTTTCAAGGAAAGCTCTACAGCTTCTCCACGCCCTATTTCCCGTAGCCTTTCGAGCGCTTTTCTAAGCCCGGCTATCGAGCCATCTTCCTCGACATAATTCATCACGCTGTCCAATTGATGCGCGCTCCTAACATGCTCGTAAAATACTGTTGAAAGAATTATGGAGAGGGCTACTTGCCCCATCATTATCTCAAAATCTTCAAACCCGGTAGCGCTGAATCCGTATAACTCATGAAGGAGACTCACCGTGCGCTCTGCCATCTCTTCGTCTTCTTCAATGCTTCGAGATGCTCTTACAAAGTTGTTTACCGCTCTCTTCACCTCCTTAACCCCCTCAAGAACCTCTTTTTCATCGGCCAGATAGCTCATCACACCATCGAGAAGTCTCGCCAGCCCGGGTAGATCCACATCCTTAAACAGTCCCTTGGTTTCTCCCAAAGCAAAGATCTTCGCATCATATCTTGAGGATTTAATGAGCTTTCTTAGCTCAGCCTCTGGAACATCCTCAAATTGATTCTTAATCCACAATGCTATGACCACATCTGCTAAGCCCTGCTTAAGTTCCTCAACGGCCCTTCTCTCTGCTTCATCCTTATCATAGGATGGCTCTATGAGAATTCTCAAGCCTCTATAATAACACCTTATGCTGAATCTTCTCCCGTTCACCTCCTTAGCGCAGCAACTTGTATTGAGGAGCCCGCCTAGCAGTTCGGCGATCTTAGCGATTGCTTTCTGCTCGTGAATATGGGGCATTAAGCTTTCAGTTCTTCGCCATGCCTCCGCCCTAAAACTTTTGCTATCTGGTCAGAGACGCTTCTTGGCTATGGTTTTTCGATGCTCTTAGACTCGCTTCTTCCGGCCTATGGGCTGAGCTTCGGCGGCGGACTTGATGCCAAGGCTATTGCTCCATAAAGAACCGCATCCCTTCCAAGAGGTGTGATCCTTATCTCTGGAAGCCTGTTAACAGTGTATTGTTTTATGTGAGCGAGAATCGGATTGAGAATTAGCGGCTGATTATTCAGAGCGATTGATCCGCCTATTGTGATAAGTTTCGGATCATATATAGTGTTGATATTCGCGAAACCTATGGCGTTAAGCCTTCCTATCTCCTCCACGAATTTGAGCGATAGCACAAAATTTTTATTGCCCCCAAATTCTGTAGGGGCAGCTATGGTTCCATGGAGTGTTGCCGTAGCAGCTATAGCAGTCTTCCTCACTTCTTTGACGTTCTCGATCTTCGGCAGAGGCGGTGGAGACCTATACCTTCCAATAATAATCTCGCTTCTCCCGCTAAGCTATCACAGCTGCGCGAAGATCAGTCTATTCCTGATAATGCTTCAGGGAATCTCCATGCTTATGATTTACCATGGGAAGCATAGGCTCGTCGACTGGAGCCTGGCGGTGCTGATAGGAGTGGTCGTCGGGGTCTCCTCCTTCCTTGGAGGATTCCTCTCTTATCGGATTCCTCCAATTGCCCTCAAGATAACATTCTCGATAGCCCTCCTCCTCTCAGCCTACTTCATCTATCGAGGAGTACAGGCTAAGCCTCCCCTCAAGCGCTTCGGGGTATGGTCTAGAAGGGTGGGGCGCCAAGAGTACTACTTCAATCTCGCATATGCTGTTCCGCCGATAGCTTTCGCGGCATTCATGGC
>CAZILE010000052.1:0-6751 GCA_964540045.1 uncultured Nitrososphaeria archaeon
CAAGAAATTGTAGCTGGATGGGAGGTCGAGTACAGCGGTAGAAGACTCGCTCTCTTCAGGCTCTCAAAGGACTTAGAGCTCGTTCTGCTATCAGGTCTCGGAGCTACAATATTTCTAGGAGGACCTCTTGGCCCCACTATACCAGGTCTTGAGCCGATCCTATATACCCTTTACTTCATCGTGAAATCGATCATAGTTCTAATGATCTTCACGATCGTTAGAGCGATCTTCGCAAGGCTTAGGATCGATCAAATGATTTCTTTCTCATGGAGATGTCTCATGCCTCCTGCAATAATCCTAATCATCCTAACGGAGGTGATCGTCTAGAATGAAGGTTCCAGGTTACTTCATAGCTGAGGCCTTAAGGAACTTGTTCAAGAGGAGGGCGACAATCTTGTATCCGTACCGAGAGGTTGAGAAGGTTCATCTTCCAGAAGGTTATAGAGGAAGGATAGAATTTGACTTAGAGAAGTGTATCAGGTGCCATTTATGCTCTAGAGTCTGCCCAGCTAAGGCGATAGAGTTGGTCGAGGATGAGAAGGATGAGAAGAAGAGAAAGAGACCGGTTTTCCTCATTTATAGGTGCATCTATTGCGGTCAGTGCGCTGAGGTGTGCCCGGTCAAGGCAATAACCTTGAGCAAGGTCTTCGAGAATATTGCTCTAAGAAAGGAGGATCTGGTGGTGAGATAATGGAGGGCCTGCACCTGGCTTTGATAATATTCATGCTTGTCTTCTCGATTTTAGCCGTGGAGCTGAAGAGCATGCTGAAAGCGATCCTAGCTTTCATGGGAGCGAACATCACGATGTCAATGATCTTCTATTTACTCGGAGCCCCATATCTGGCCGTCTTCCAATTGCTGATCTACGCAGGAGCCATAACGATCCTCCTGATAGCAACCATCCATGCAGGAGAGGAGAGGGGTGATTAGCATGGAGGCAACAAAGATAGTTGCTGTCGTATTATCTGTCCTGCTTGCGGCAGCACTTCTAGCATATTCTCCTAAGATTGTTAAGAGCATAAGATCGCCCAACCTTAAGCTGACGAGCCTAGAGGAAAACCCGCAGTTCCTATGGGTAAATAGAGGATTAGATCTCCTAATTCAAGCATTCATAATTCTTGCAGCGGCTCTAGCTATATCGGCTCAATTTAGGAGGGAGGAGCGCGCCCCGGAGGTGAGGGAAGAGTGAGCCTCTACAATCTCTATTTTGCAACATCCCTTCTACTTATAGTGATAGGTCTCTACACTCTAGCCTCCAAGAGAAACTTGGTGAGAATAGTCATCGGCCTCGAGCTAATCACCCTGGGAGTTAACCTAACAATAGCGACGATGGGGCTTAGGATCGTTAACGGAACGATTTCAATGGACGCTCTTGCTCAGAGCATGATTGCCATCTCGATAGCAATCGCCGCAGCGATCGCCGCTTTAGCCCTGTCGCTCGCGATAAACATCTACCGCCATTACGGAACTTTTGACGTAAGGAAGCTTAGGAGGTTGAGGTGGTGAGCTGATGGAGCTCTTTCTCCCGATTCTGATCCTCTTGGGGGGCGCCATAATAACCGTTTTAGTGGATCCGGTCTTGAGAAAAATGGGGGCGAGAGAGAAAGGGGTAGTCGCGAGCATAGCTTTCCTCCTCGCCTTGACGCTTTTAGCCGCTCAATCTTCGAGAGGCTTAGTGGTTGTAGAGTATAGGATCTTCGGCCCGGACTCTCCCCTAACAGCCTCCTTGAAGCTTGATCCCCTAAGCCTCTACTTCTCTCTAATATTCTGCGGGATTGGGCTCGCGGCATCAGTCTACTCGATGAAATACATGATCGTAGAGAGGGAGACTGGTCTCGACAGATACTACTCGCTTCTGCTGATCTTGATAGCTGGGATGATCGGCGTAACAATCGCCAACGACTTCTTCACCCTCTACGTCTTCTGGGAGCTCATGGCGATCTCCTCCTACTCACTGGTATCTTTTAGAAAATGGTCTTGGGAGGCGGTTGAAGCTGGATTCAAATATCTTGTTATGAGCACGATGGGATCGCTTTCAGCTCTTTTTGGGATAGCGCTCCTATACGGCTTAACGGGCTCTCTAAGATTTGATATGATCGGAGCTAGCGTGGTCTCCGGAGGAAGTCTAGCGGCCACCCTATCTTTGGCGATGATAATCATAGGATTCGGGGTAACGGCGGCGATAGTCCCCTTCCACTCTTGGCTTCCAGACGCACACCCCGCAGCGCCAACTCCTATAAGCGCGGTCCTATCGGGGGTGGTCATAAAAACCGGGATTTACGCGATGATCTGGGGGTTGTTCAAGGTCTTTACTCCAATTGCCTATGATTTCGGAGCGGCCTTGATGGCCTTGGGGGCGTTAACCATGACCTTCGCGAACGTCGTCGCGGTAATGCAAACAGATGTCAAGAGGTTTCTAGCGTATTCCAGCATAGCGAATATGGGGTACATAGTTACCGGAATTGGGATAGCGGCGTACGTGCTTAACAGGTATCCAGCCGAGCTTGGGGTGGCCGTGCTAGCGCTTACGGGAGCTTTCTTCCACGTACTGAATCACGCGATCGGAAAGGGCCTCTCGTTCCTCTCGGTTGGATGTTATATCGTGAGAGCCGAGTCTAGGGAGATGAACAAGCTTGTGGGAATAGGATCAAGAATGCCGATAACCACGACGTCCCTAGGTATAGGGCTACTGAACCTGGCTGGCGTTCCTCCCTTAAGCGGCTTCTGGAGCAAGCTCTTCATAATTTCAGCTGGGCTCGGAATACCATCGGACGGCCTAATGATGGTGATAACGACAATATTCATCTTGAACAGCATTCTGGCAGCAGGATACTACCTCTGGTTCCTTCATAGAATAGCCTTCAAGAAAGGCTCTGGGAAAGAACATTCTCAGATTAAGGAGGCCCCAACCCTTATGCTCATCCCCCTGATAGCCTTAGCGTCCGCCTGTATCCTGATCACGATCATGCTTAGTCCAGTCCTTCAGTTCATTCAATCAGCCTTGGAGGTGATCATCGGATGAGCTTAGAGCCCTGGGCAGTTTATGCTTGGGCGAGCTGGCTAATACCTCTAGTGGGCGCTTTAGTAACCCCGGTTCTAGCGAGGCTTGGAGAGAAGGTCAGAGATTACGGTGCCGTGGTGTTCTCGCTTCTCGCCATGATTATGACCATCGGCCTACTGCCCCTACTTTTCGCGGAGGTTAATTGGCCTCTCACGAGCCAGATTTCGTGGGTTCTCATACCGAACTCGCCCGTCTTAGGCGAGATAAAGGCTGGAATCCTCCTAGACCCCCTCAGCATAATCATGGTGAACATCGTCGCTGTCATAAGCTTCCTGATAATGGTATACTCGGTGGGCTACATGCACGGAGACCCTGGGCTGACGAGATACTGGTTCTTCATGAACTTCTTTATAGCGAGCATGCTCCTCCTAGTCCTCTCGGACAACTTCATCCTCCTGCTAGTTGGATGGGAGGGAGTTGGTCTCTGCAGCTACGCGTTAATCGGATACTGGTATCAAGACTCTAAAGAGGGGTGGCTACACTACTGGGTTGGAGAGCCCCCAGAAGATTACCCGCCATCTCACTGCGGGATGAAAGCATTTCTAGTAACCCGGTTCGGCGACCTCTTAATGATCGCTGGAATATTGATCCTAGCGGCAATCACCAAAACCATTAGCTTCACGGATCTAATGAAAGCTGGAACCGCGGTTCCATCGGATCTTCAGGGATTCCTCCCAATCGCCTTGATTTTGATTTTGGGCGGAGCTATCGGTAAGTCAGCTCAGCTCCCGCTAATGGAATGGCTTCCCGACGCGATGGCCGGTCCCTCCTCGGTTAGCGCTCTGATACATGCCGCTACCATGGTTAAGGCCGGGGTCTACTTGATCGCGAGGCTCTTCCCAATAGCCTTAAGCTGGAGCTCGAGCATCCCCTCGACGATGAACTTCTTCTACACCGTGATGTGGATTGGGGCATTAACTGCTTTCATCGCAGCAAGCCAAGCCGTTGCCTCAACCGAGCTCAAGAAAGTTCTCGCCTACTCGACGGTAAGCCAGATAGGATACATGATGATGGCGCTCGGAGCGGGAGGCCTGACCGCGAGCATAATCGAAGGATATGTCGGATCCCTGTTCCACCTCATGAATCACGCGGTCTTTAAGGCAACCCTCTTCCTAGCAGCTGGATCAATAATACATGCATGCGGGTCAAGGTTCCTGAGAGATATGGGTGGATTGAGGAAATACATGCCCGTAACCTTCTACAGCATGCTCCTCGCCTCATTTGCCCTAATGGGTCTCCCACCCTTCGGAGGGTTCTGGAGCAAGGACCTAGTTCTCTCCACGACCCTCTCCTCAGGGCAGTATGCGATATTTGTCATCGGGTTGATCACAGCGATCCTGACAGCCTTCTATAGCATAAGGATCATAGGTCTAGTCTTCTACGGGTCCTCCTCAAGCGAGAAGGAGGTGGAGGCTCATGAAGCCCCAAAAGTAATGTGGGTGCCATATCTCCTACTAGCCTTCCTGAGCTTGCTCGTAGGCTTAGTCGCGCCAGCGTTAGAACATGGTTTGAAAGGTTTGTTCGAAAATTATCTCATAGCTCGCGGAGCTCCGGTATATGAGGCAGCTGGCATCCAGCTATTGGTTCCGGCGGCCTCGATTCTAGCTCTCGTGATCGGCGCTGTTCCAGCATACTTTTTCTACGTAAAGAGGGTTAGGGATCCCGCGGAAGTAGTCTCAAAGCGGGGATACCTTAAGGGGCTGAGGAATCTTCTCCTAAGAAGATACTACATAAACGCGTTCTATTACAAGGCTCTAGCATATCCCTCGATTAAGCTTGCCCAGAAGGTCTTCGGAGGCTTCGAGTGGCGGATAGTTGAAGGGTTCAACCGTGCTCTATCTGTTGGAGCGCGTAAGCTCTCAAGCTTCGTGAGAAGAATTCACACGGGAGTCCTAAACCATTATGTAATTGGTATAATCTTGGGGGCTCTAATCTTGATAATATTATTCTTGATGGGAGGCGCATAGAAAAATGATCGACGTAAACAATCTCCTAATACAGTCTATAATCGCTCCGCTCATAGCTTCGCCGATAGTCCTGCTCCTGGGCAGGAGGCTCAGGAGAGATGTCGGCTGGATCGCGTTAGCGCCTTTAGTCTATTCTATGATCTGCCTCATTGCCTCAAGTTATGCGATCTACAGGACGGGCGAGAGCATAATAGCATCTTATCTATGGGCTCAGCTCGGAGACATAGTTCTCCTCCTAGACGGCATAAGCGCTCCAGTAGCCCTAACCATAGCTATTCTCTCCGCAGTAACATGCTTATACTCGATATCCTATATGGAAGCTAAGACTGAAGATGGAGGATACTTCGCGCTATATCTTCTATTCGCATCGGGGATGCTTGGAACCGTGCTCTCCGTGAACCTAGCGGTATTCTTCATCTTCTTCGAGTTTATGCTCATAGCCTCCTGGTTGCTGATAGCTCTCTGGGGCGAGGAAAGACGAGAGCAAGCCGCACTCAAGTACTTCATCTATACTGAGGCCGGAGCATTATTGCTGCTCGCTGGAATAGCCATCACCTACGCTGCGACCGGAACTCTCAACCTACTTGAGCTTAAGCTGAAAGCAGCCGGGCTGAGTTCAGGTCTCCTCGGGCTGATAACCTCGCTAATGTTCGTAGGCTTTCTTGTGAAGATGGCGATCTTCCCGCTTCACTCCTGGCTTCCGGATGCGTATACTCAGGCCCCGACCCCGGTAACCGCGATATTCTCAGCTATGACGGGTATAGGAGGCTACGCGGCTCTCAGAATACTTTACACAGGCTTCCCCATGATGCTCAGTTCATGGAGCTTCATGATCACCCTAGCGGTTCTAGCCCTTATAACCATGATCTATGGCGGATATATGGCCCTCGCTCAGGGGAGGCTGAAGACTCTTCTCGCATACTCCAGTATAAGTCAGATGGGATATCTCTTATTCGGCGTAGCCTCTCAATCGGTCATAGGACTCTTAGGCGCCCTTTTAATCTACGTGGCCCATGGATTTGCCAAAGCAGTACTCTTCATGGCCTCAGGACTTCTCACAAAATCAGCTGGATCTGACAAACTTGAAGAGCTCAGCGGACTTGCAAGCAAGATGCAGTTAATGAGCATAGCATTCATGATAGGTTTTCTGAGCCTCATGGGGTTCCCACCTCTCCTAGGCTTCTGGGGAGAGTTGCTGATCTTCGCGGGCTCCATTTACTCGTCCTTCTCAAGCTCCCTCGACTTGGTTAGATTTGGGATAACTATGATCGCGATAATCGTGGCGATATTAACCGCGGGCTACAGCCTCTGGACCATACGGAGAACCCTATTCGGGGAAAGATCGGAGCTCGTTGAAAGATCAAAAGCTGGACCAGCTTTAATGCTAATCCCAATGCTCATCTCAGCGATAATCTTAATCGTGCTTGGGATTCAGCCATCGCTCCTGACGAAACTGATGGAAGCTCTGGCCTAAGTTCCCTCCCTACCCAGCTTCAAGATCTCCTCAAACTCTCTCAGGATCTCAAGAGCACTTTCTTCATCGATGACCTTTATCGCATATCCTGCGTGAACTAAAACATAGTCTCCAATCTTTGCGTCAACCATCGCGAGCATGACCTCCCTCCTGACGCCGTTTCCGAAGTCGACTACCCCTATATCCCCCCTAATCTCAACAACCCTCCCCGGGATAGCGTAGCACATTCTCGCGCCGACCATAAACTTT
>CAZILE010000053.1:0-6567 GCA_964540045.1 uncultured Nitrososphaeria archaeon
TATTCGCTGACGAAACCACCGCGACCCTCGAAGAAGTTATCAAGGTCGTGGAGACCCAAGCGGCTACAGGAATTAACATAAAGCTTCAGAAAATCGGTGGAATATACTATGCTGTTAAAGCCGCGGAAAAAGCTCATGAGGCAGGACTTAAGCTTATGGTCGGATGTAACGAAGAAACGCACGTAGCTATCTCGGCGGCGATTAACTTCACGGCCGCAACCCCGGGAATAATAAATACCGATTTGGACAGCGATATACTGCTCTTCAATCTTAACATAACTCGAGAAGACCCACTCGAGACATTCATTAATGGAACAAGAGTTCCTAGAAACAAACCTGGACTAGGTATAGAGCTCTCCGATTGGTTCAAAGCTCTAGTAGATGATAAGATCTTCCTTGAGCGAATAGCTTAATCGCGAGAGGCTCACGGATCTTCTTTAACATATATCGTCCGGACCTAAATTATCTCACATTCAGTATTGTCAGAAAAAAGGAAAAACATTGGTTGGGTTTATAGCTGCTTATTTATCATAAGGATCACATCGATGAGTCTGTTGCTATATCCCCACTCGTTATCATACCACCCCAGCACCTTCACTAGATCGTCTCTATCGCTTAGAAGCGTTATGCTGAGGCCGTCGATTATACATGAGTGCGGATTCCCTATTATGTCAATCGAGACGATCGGATCTTCCGTGTATTCCAGTATCCCCTTCATCCGCTCACTTGCCGCCCTCTTATATGCCTCCTTAATCTCGTCGACTGACACGCTCCTCTCGAGCAGCGCAACTAGATCCGTAACTGATCCATCAGACACGGGAACTCTTAACGCTATTCCGTGAAGCTTTCCTTTAACTTCAGGGATGACTAGATGAAGAGCTCTCGCTGCTCCGGTCGTCGTCGGAATTATCGAAAGCGCAGCAGCTCTCGCCCTTCTCAAATCTCTATGAACTAGATCAAGAAGCCTCTGGTCATTCGTATATGCGTGAACGGTTGTCATGAAGCCCTTCTTTATCCCGAAGTTATCGATAAGAACCTTCACCATTGGGGCTAAGCAGTTAGTCGTACATGAGGCTGCGGAGATGACGTCATGCTTCTTAAGGTCGAGCATCTCGTCGTTGACTCCTGGGACTATTGTCACATCTGCGTTTTTTGAGGGAGCCGAGATCAAAACCTTCTTAACACCATTTCTGAGATGCTTGGCGGCGTTCTCCCTATCAGTAAATCTGCCGGTAGACTCCACCACAAGGTCTACATCAGCTTTATCCCATGGAATCTTAGCGGGGTCGGGCTCCTGGAACCCTCTTAGCTCGCGGCCATCAATCGATATTCCACCCTCGGTCGCCTCAACTCTTTTACTCCATTTCTTGTGGACAGAATCGTATTTGAGGAGAAAGGCAGTCGTCTTATTGTCGGCCAAATCGTTGAAGGCAACTATCTCAAAGTTTTTACCGTATTCAGGATGTTGGAAAGCAGCTCTCGTAAAAAGCCGCCCTATTCTACCCATACCATTTACTCCAACTCTCAGCATATCACTTCAACTAGCCTAATAAGAGGGCATTTTTAACTATATCTATAAAAAGATTGGCATTATGCTTTAGAAATGAAGCCTTTCATGATGTTTTTCTACATAATAGTTATATGTAAGTGACCCATCGTTACCTCCAGTATGCAGAAGCATAGAACAAGCATAGAGTTCCCAGGAGATCTCTGGGAGCAGCTCAGTAGTAGGGTGCCCCCCAGAAAGCGAACCTCCTTCATAATCGACGCCATTAGGGAGAAGCTTATCAGAGAATCTATGAAATGCATAATCTTGTGCGGCGGACTCGGCGTGGGCATGGGGCCTTTGAGCCAGAGCATTCCAAAGTCCATGATGCCTGTGGGCTACAGGCCGATAGTCGAGCACATAATCCTTAAGCTCAGAGATCAGGGTTTTCACCACTTCATTCTCGCTGTGGCTCATCTTGGAGAGCATTTGATGAGGTATTTTGGGGATGGTAGCTCGTTGGGCGTTAGAATAGAGTATTCTGTTGAGAAAATCCCGCTTGGAACAGCTGGAGCGATTAAGAATGCTGAAGAGAAGCTTGGTGGAAGATTTCTAGCAGTCTATGGTGACATACTCTTTAACGACCTTGATCTCAGCGATCTCCTCGAGTTCCACGAGTCAAGAGGCGCAGCCGTTACCATGGTTCTAGCCAGAGTGAAGGATGCTAGCAGGTTTGGGTTGGTCTCAATTGATGAGGATGGGAAAGTTATAGCTTTTCGAGAGAAGCCTAAGCAACCAGTTCCCGGTCTTGTGAACGCTGGAATCTATGTATTCGAGCCAGAGGTCCTTAACTATATACCGGACATGAGATATTACTCTCTGGAGGAGCAGGTTTTTCCAGCCCTGGCTGAGAAGGGGAGGCTCTACGCGTATGTTTATGATGGCTACTGGGTAGATATAGGCGCCCCTGAGGACTATGAACAGGTCTGGAAAGACTTTTTCAAGGGTCTCGTAGAATAGTACTCAATTTTGAGTAATTACTCATAATTTATTAATAGGCAGAGAGACTCTGAGCATTATGAAGCCCCAGCTAACGAAGCTTATAGCCTCAGCCAGCTGCCTAGCCGGTTTAGCAGCCCTTCTAGCGATCTTACCTCTCTCCTTTAGTTATCCGATAATACCTTATCTGAAGTTTGATCTCGCAGAGATACCCGTTTTTCTAGCCTTTCTTCTAATGGGGCCGGAAGCAGGCGCGATCTCTTCAATCGTGTATTGGCTCGTGCTCCTCCTAGTAGGCTCTTACACTCCTCTCGGTCCTACGATGAGATTCGCCGCCACTGGATCGACGCTTTTGGGGCTTTGGCTGGGCTTCAAGCTATTAGGGTCCCCAAGGGGAGGGCTTGTCTTAGGGTCGCTCCTCGGATGTCTGATAAGGGTGGTGGTTATGACATCGTTCAACTACCTGGTGCTTCTTTACATGTTCCCAGATCTATTCAGCTTTGCCGCCGCCAGCATCTCAGCTTTCCTCAGAATAAGCTTTCCCAGCGAGGCGGCTGCTTTCACAGCAGTAATGATCTTCACCGCGGTCTTTAACATACTTCACATACCCTTAAGCATAGTACCGGCGTACTTGATCATTAGATCTATAGCGGGCATAAAAGGCGGAAGGCAGAGAATTGGTGGCATCTGGTATGCTGAGATAGTTAGGGCTGCTTCGAGGCGATCTCCTCAGCGATCTTGAGAGCCTTCTTCATGAGTCCTTCGCTTATTCTGTTTTCTTGGACGGCCTTCTCCAATCCATCCGCATCGATTATCTCAGGCTTCGAGTTCGGCTTAACCACGACATCAACCTCTAAGTCAAAGTAGTGTATATGGTCCGGGTATAAGGAAATCGGGGTGGATACGTTGTAGTAATGCCCCTTAAGCTCTCTCGAGATGCTGTAGTAACTAGTCTTCATCCAAGGCTGAAACCTAGACGCCTCAGTGATAGCGTAGTCTCCTGGGCATTTCTCTACCCCGAGTCCATCATAGACGCCGAAGCTCATGATTCTTCTCACTATCCTAGCCTTGCCATTATCTCGCCAAACAGTCCTTCCGGGCCCCAAAATGATTCTCTTACCACTTGGCTTAATGTGAATGATCCTCACCATGGATCCGATTCTAGGGGAGATTTTCTGAACTTGCTCCGAGAAGCTTTTTGACATCTCCTCAGCCGGAGCAATACCTCGCTCAACGAGATCCTCTGCTATGCTGACCATGCTTGAAAGACCTTCACCTCCAGCTCTACAATAATGATGATATGGAACAGTGTATGCGACTGTAGCTCTGAGGTCGTCGAGCTTGAGCTTGGCTTCGTTCGGAAAGCCTATCCTAGCTTTCATCAGGTCTTCTGATAGCTCATTTCTCAAGATTATCAAATCGCTGAAAGATCTCTGAAGTGAGCTTAGAGCGGATTCGACTACGTCTTTTAGCCCCCTTATCTCAACACAGTTTCGATCAGCCGGCGAGTCAAGGACCTCCGCGTCAGCCTCAGCTCTCAAGTTTATCCCAAATCGCTCAGCCTGAGATCTGGTGGGGTTTACTATCGTGAAGCCCTCGTCCTGAAGAAGCTTAACTAGAGCTGTCGAGTATATTCCGCGCACCGTAAGTTTCATCTTTCGTTCACGCTCCCGCGCTCGTCGGTCAGCGTCAGCTCTAGAGTTAAAGCTCGAACGATATAGATTAAGTTTAGGTTACGGTTCTAGGGGGTTGGGGGAAGCTTCTTATGATCCTCTTCACAAGATCTGGCCACTCATCAAACTCAAATCCATGTCTCGCAAGGAACCCCGCAGCCCATCTGCTTAAACCATGACCAACGCATCCTGTCCAGATCTCCCTGTTCCTTGCCTCTTTTATCTTGAAGTTCTTCACATAGAAATCTCGGTGGACGCTCGCGGCGGTTATCTCAAGCCACTCCGCTTCTTCTCTTGATCCTCTATAGGGGAGATAGACTTCAATGTCGAGCGTCGGTATCTTGTTGACGTGAGATATGTCGATCATCCTTTTAGAAGCCTCCTGTGGAGATAGGTAAAATGGTGCTCCGGCGACAATTCTCCATTCCATGTCTAGATCTTTCTCTAAGACCTCAAGGGTTAGATCAGTTACCTTGTTCCGGATCTCAGTTACCTGTTCGGGTGTTCCGAGAAAAACCATCTCCATCCTAAGGAATTCGTTTGTTCTAACCAAGCCTTCAACGCCGCCGGCCTCATTCCTCCAAGTCCATCCTCCAAGAACTTCGTATGCTTTCACCGGAAGGTCTTCGACTCGGACGATCTCCCCGCTGAACGATTGGTAAAAGGCCGTACATTGGATAGCCTCCATGATGTATTCTGGCTCTCCGAGAATCTGCTTTAGCAAGTCCGTTCTGAGCTCCCTTCTTAGGATGTACTCTCGCTTAAACTCTTCAAAAGCTGAAGGGTCTCTAGGTGGGACACAGACGTAGAAGACTCCATCCGGGAGGTGCTCTATATATGTGGTGAGCTTCTTGAAGACCTCCATGGGGACGAGTCTCGGGAACATCCACTCCTCGAAGCCTAGCGGCCTAGCAACCCTCTCGATTAGAAGCTGGATTAAAGCTCTCATTAGAGCGGCCATCGGAGGCATGTAAATCCATTGACCTCTCCCAGGATACCTCTTGACCCACCTTCTCTTCTCAGCCTCAACGGCTACATCCTCCACGAGCTTGTGAGGTTTCTCGTAGCCCTTTCTCAAAATCGTGCCGAAGGGAGCGAGCCTCTCTCCCTCGACCTTGACTTCTTCAGCTTTCACGAGCCTTATGGCTCTATCAACAACCCTCTCTCTGAGATCTCGATCGGTTAGATTTCTAAATACTAAGATGAGGCTTCCATCTTCTTCTCTCACTTCTGCAAGCCCCTTCAATAGGTCTTCAGCCCTTTCTTCTCCTACGTGGCCCTCTCTAATTCGCACTTCAAGCTTGTCTATGAAAATCCGCCTAACTCCGATCCTCTTGGAGCCGATTTTCTGAGCCAAGATATTCTTGAACCTCAGGAGCACGTCATGCGCTCGAAGGCTTCTTCCAGAACCTATCGAGACCTTGACCATGTTCCCCTCTATGGAGTGCTCCAGAAGGCTGGCGGCCTCCTCTCCATACTTCTCCTGCCCTTTCCCAAGATATTCCTCAAGCTCTCTGAAAGCTTCCTCCACCTCGGCTGAAGCTGCGCTCGCATCGGAGCTGAGCTCTATTCTGCCCGAAAGTCTGATCCTTAGGCTCATCGAGCTCGCAGATAACCTTAAGGACCGCATAATATCAATATTGACCCCATAATCCTCGTCGAATCCATCGGTATGACGCAAAGGGTCAGTTTCATTAAGCTTGAATCAAACTTTAATTACATCTTCAGCCTAAGGAGATGTTGAGGAAAGATGTCCTTTAGAATGAGGTTGCCGAGCGCCGATTACTTCTCCGACCTATTGAAGGCGATTCAGGCGGTCGCAGACGAGGGCACATTCAAGATTACAAGCGACGGGATGAGGCTCGTTGCCATGGACCCAGCCCATATATCCTTAGTGGATTTCGAGCTCTCAAGCTCAGCCGCGGAGGAGTACGAGTGTGGTGGAGAGCTTCAGATGACGATAAACCTCTCGGAGTTGATAAAGCTTCTGAGGAATGTTAAGAGCGGGGAGAGCCTAACTCTCTCTTACAACGATAGTGATAAGAAACTTGAAATAACAATAGTGGATGCAACCGGATCAAGGCAAAGGATCTTCACCTTCAACACGCTTGAGACCGTTGAGGCTAGGAGCGTAACCCCAAAGCTAACCTTTGATGCTAAGGCGAGAATAAGCTCGGCCGCCGTTAAGGATGCCATCAGAGATTGTAAAGCTCTAAGCGATTACGTGAAGGTAACGATAAACCCTGAGGAGGTGATCCTAGCGGCGAAGGGAGAGCTCGGAGGAGCGCAGGTGAAGTTCTCAAAAGCGGGCGCGGCGGTCTACGAGATCGAGACTGATAAGGAGGTCTGGGCTCACTTCAGCATAAACTACCTCGAGAAGATAGTTAAGGCTGGATCTGCTTTAAGCGA
>CAZILE010000054.1:0-6472 GCA_964540045.1 uncultured Nitrososphaeria archaeon
GACTTCCATATCCGGAGCCGGGCGCGGTCATAGGACTTATTGGGAAGAATGGAACCGGCAAAACCACAGCGCTCCAGATTTTGGCAAACGTGTTGAAGCCTAACCTAGGGAGGCTTAATGATGAGGAGGTAGAATATAGGGAGGTGGCTAAGCAGTTTAGGGGCACTCTTCTTCAAGACTACTTTGCGAGAATCGACCAGGGGGGAATCAAGATAAGCTATAAGCCCCAATATATCGACAAGATACCTAAGGTGGTTAAGGGGAAAGTTGGAGATGTGCTGAAGAAAATCGCGAACCCTGAGAAGCTTAAGCAGGTAGTTAAGATGTTTGATTTAAGTCATCTACTTGATCGGGATGTCTCAGCACTCAGCGGCGGAGAACTTCAAAGACTTGCTCTCGCAGCTTGTTTATCAAAAGAAGCAAACACCTTTATCATAGACGAGCCATCTAGCTTCTTAGATATCAAGCAGAGGTTTAGGGCGGCGGCAGCTATAAGATCGATGTTGGAAGGAGATGTTAGAATACTGGTTTGCGACCATGACCTCGCCGTTTTAGACTACTTATCTGATAAGATCTTCGTCCTATATGGAAGAGCTGGGGTCTTTGGGATAGTTTCTGGGCCCTTCGGGGTGAGAGAGGGAATAAATATCTTCTTGGACGGCTACATTCCCTCCGAGAACGTTAGGTTCAGATCAGAGAGAATAGTCTTTCAAGCGAGACCTCCTTCCTATTCGGAGATTGTTGAGAGCGGTATGCCGCTTGAGTGGCCTGAGATGAGTAAAAGCTATGATGGCTTCAAGCTCGAGATCAGGAGCGGGAGGATCTACCCGGGAGAAGTAGTAGGGATCCTAGGTCCGAATGGAATAGGTAAGACTACCTTCATCAAGCTTCTCGCTGGAATCGAGACAAGCGATGAGGGCTATAAGCTCGAATTCAAGTCCGTTAGCTATAAGCCTCAGTATCCTGATCCCAGGGATGTTGTCGTTGAACAAGTTTTGAGAGAGGCGGCCGGTTCAAAGTTTGACACCGAAATGTATTGGGGTGAGGTGATCAAGCCCTTAGCCCTTGAGAGGCTTCTGGATCGAAACATGAGCGAGCTCAGCGGCGGGGAACTTCAGAAGGTCTCTGTTGCGGAGGCTCTTTCAAGAGATGCGGAGATATATCTGCTGGATGAACCCAGCGCTTATCTGGATGTAGAGGAGAGATATCTGATAGCGAGGTTCCTGAAGCGGACTACGAAAGATAAGAGAGCGTACACCTTTTTGGTCGACCACGATCTAATGGTCTTGGACTTTGCTTCAACTAGGCTTATGGTCTTCTCGGGCGACCCCGGAATTCATGGGATAGCGAATCCGCCGATGGATCTTAGAAGCGGGTTCAACGCTTTCTTGAAGGAAGTTGGAATAACCTTCAGGAGAGACCCCGATACGAAAAGGCCAAGAGCGAATAAACCTGAATCCCAGCTCGATAAGCTTCAGAAGGAGGAAGGCGAATACTACTATCTGGCGACATAGACCTTTTTATGAGCCTTTTTCACAATTATGGATCATGAATGATTTTTCTTAGTTCAAATATGTCATTTATGACATAATCTGGCGAGCCTTCGACCTTATTTGAGATCAAGACCGTCTTCATGCCGAGCCTTTTAGCAGGTTGAAGCTCAACCCTCCACCTATCTCCAACATACATTACTTCATCAGACCTTAGCTTCAAGACCTCGAGTATCTTGAGGTAGCCTGATGGGGTCGGCTTCGGGTCGGCGTCATCGCAAGTTATCAGGACGTCGAAGACTCTTGGATCTATTCTGAGGGCGTCGAGAACTTTTCCAGCGAGTTTTCTGCTGGCGTTCGTGTGGCACCCAATCCTTAATCCCATTCGCTTGAGTTCTAAGAGCATTTCCAGCAGCACAGGGTTGGGCTTTATCAGCTTCTCGGGGCTAAGCTTCTCAACGAGCTTATCATAAAAGCTCGATCGCTCTATCCTGAGGCTTTTCAGGCCTAAGGTTATGCTCCCGAACCTAAGCCTAAGTTCTCGGACGAGCTGCTCGGCCTCCTGAGATCCTATGGACAAAATCTCTGCGAGGGTGTCTCGTATTCCGTCGGTAAGCTGTCTCATATACTTCTCAGACTTGTAAAGCGTCCCATCGAGATCGAAGATCACCGCCTTTACCTTCAAGTACGTGAACTCGTTCGCCAGAGCATTCTTTAAATATTCAGCTCCCAAGAAAAGAGTAGGCATATTTTAGGAATCTGTTGGGAGGCTTTTCTCTAATGGTCGTCGAAGCCACGGCGATCAGCTCGATGGATCCGATCCTAAGAGCAATAGTTACGATAAGCATTCTAGTCTTCTTCGCGAAGATATTCGCCAGCGTCTTCTCAGGCATGAAGCTTCCCTCAGTGATAGGGGAGCTTCTCGCGGGAGTTGTCCTAGGGCCTTATGCTCTAGGATCAGGGATAATAATCTTTGGAGAACCTCTGGTGGTCTTGAATCAGTATGTGGACGCGTTTGCCGAGATAGGAGCAATCATGCTGCTCTTCTCCATGGGTCTTGAGATGGGGTTAACCAGCCTAAGAGAAACCGGTGTATGGGCGATTTTGGTCGCGGTCTTCGGGGCTATAATCCCGTTCGTGGTGGGTTACGAGTTCTATAAGTTTCTAGGCTTCCCTGAGACAACAGCACTATTTATTGGAGCAGTGATGGTTGCAACGAGTCTCGCGATCTCAGGGAGGGTCTTAGAGGATCTAGATCTTCTTAGAACTGATGAGGGAAACTTGCTGCTCAATGCCGCGGTTATAGATGATATCATTGGGGTCGCGATTTTAGCGGTTGTAACTTCGATTTTAACTCACGGTCAGATCGGCCCTCATGATGTCGCAAGAACACTTGCCCTCTTCTTCATAATATGGCTGGCGATGGTGGGCATAGGGGCCTACGTGCTTCCGAGGATGATTGAGAGATTTATGGCGCTTGAGGCGGAGGGAGCAGTCGAGGCAGCGGCGATAGCTTCAGCATTCATTCTTTCAGCCATGGCTGGAAGCATGGGTCTATCGCCCATAATAGGGGCATATGCTGCCGGAATGGCTGTCGCGGAATCGAAAGCGCTTCGACACATAAAAGACTTCATCAGACACATTAACCTCATCTTCAGCCCCATATTCTTCACGGTCGTCGGAGCCAAGATGAACCTAGGGCTAATTACAGATGAAATAGTTATCGGGATACTCCTAATGACCGTGCTAGCGATAGCAAGTAAGTTCATCGGGTGCTTTAGCGCAGCCATGTTAAAACTCAGAAATCTGTTAGGAAGCGCGAGAATAGGGGTAGGGATGGTTCCGAGAGGGGAGCTCGGGCTTATCATAGCGAATCTAGCGCTCAGCAGAGGAGTCGTTAAAGAAGCTGTATATGTTGAGGTCGTCTGGATGGTGATACTGACTTCCTTGATCGCGCCCGTTCTGTTATCCAGAATGTATTACGTCAAGCCTGAAGAAGCTGTTGAGGCGGAGAAGCCGCCTGTATCTCCGGTTCCGCCTCCGCCCAAACCCGAGCTCGAGGAACCTCCCGAAGAGATGGAAGTAGGTTAATATTCTGGATTCTCGACTCTGCTTTGACAAAGATGACCTGGTATCACCTGCTTTTAGACTTTTATGAATGTGATCCTGGCGCTCTAAACCAAGAGGAATTGCTGAAGAAGACCTTTGAAGAACTCTCAAAGCTCATGGGCTTACAGATCATCGCGGGACCTCTCATCGTCCGCTACGTTGGAAGAGAGGGAAGCCCTAGCGGTGAGGGACTTTCAGGCTTCATGATAGTCGCGGAGAGCCACGTCTCAATACATACCGATATTAGAACATACTATGTTTCCGTAGATGTTTATTCATGTAAGGAGTTCGACTCTAGGCTTGTTGAAGAGTACTTAATCAAAGTCTTCAAGCCTCGGAGATTCGAGAAGAAGATGATCCTGAGAGGGGCCTCGAGGAAAACCGAGCAATTGGCTACCGAATAGGATCGTGAACACTTATCTATAATATTCGCTCTCGGATTTTGAACTCAGATGACTGGAGATAGGTATTTCGTTAAGTGTAGGATTTGTGGGAAGCTTTTTGAGAGTTATGAGGAGCATGCGGCTCACGTATTCTCGAAGCATCCCAGAGAACTTTGGGCCAGGTTTAAACCTGAGATCGTTAGAGAATAGTAGATATATTGTGGTATGAGAATTAAGTTGTGGAATGGATCAGAAGAGAGATGACGAAACCTTCCTCCTCTCAGGTCAGAGAGTTTACAAGGATGATGAGAGACTCGAGGCATGTGGAACGATAGACGAGCTCTCCTCCATGCTTGGAGTCATCAAAGCGTTTCTGAAGAAGGAGGATGAAGTTTCCGAGGTACTTACCAAGATTCAGGAACATCTATTTGTTCTCGGATCTCAGATTTCAGGCTTAGGAGCTGACAAACCTTACCCGAAGATCGAGAATGATTCTTTGAAATACTTGGAAGAGGTTGCCCGCAGATATGGGGAGAGGCTTCCAAGACTTAGCGGTTTCGTCTATCCCGGAGGAGTTCCGGCCGGAGCTCTGCTCCACTTGGCGAGAGCGCTCTGTAGAAGGGGCGAGAGAATCTTGGTGGCTCTCTCGAGAAGATTTGAACTCGACCCCATGACGATAGCTTACATGAACAAGCTTTCGGGGGTCTTGTTCGTTCTAGCTAGGTACGTGAACTTCAGGGAGGGGGCCGAGGAGAAGGCTTGGACAAGGAATTAATAGGATGTTGCTCTACAACTATTGGAGGCTGCGTCCAAGGGTGAGTGAGGAGCTAAAAGAATACACTCGGCTTCTTGAAAGGGTCTTAGCTAGATTTCCCGAGCTAAGCAAGGAGGAAGTAGAGGCCATGGTCGAGGCGAAGCTTAGGGAGTCTAAGCTATTGAACAGGGTCGGCGCCTTGCTTCTGGTTGCGGAGGAACTTGGGGCCTTTAAGGAGACCGGGGAGGAGGCGAGGCGAGCGGAGGTTCAAACCTACGTCAGGCTTGAAAACCTCGTCCCAGGCCTTCGGGATATCTCGGTCAGGGGAACGATCTATGCGATTACTCAGCCAATAGAGGTCAAGGATCATAGGTTGATGAGGCTTAAGATGGGCGATGACACGGGCTCCATAGATGTGATAATATGGGATGAGAGGGCTGATGAGGCAGCGGCCATGGACCTTAAGCTTGGAGATCAGATCGCAATACTTCATGCCTATACTCGTGAGAGAATTGAGACAGGTAAGCCTGAGCTACATGTTGGGAGAAACGGGCTTATAGCTAAACTCGAAGCCCGTGGGCCTGATCCCAAAAGCTTTTACCTCGATTTGGGGGAGGCGCTTGAGGCTGGAGATGGAATCTACGATGTGAGAGCTGTCGTGCTTGATCCTGGGGAGAGGAGGAGGGTCAGCACAAGATATGGAGAGGCGGATGTCAGAGAGCTAAGGTTGATCGGAGAGACCGGCGAGATTAGGCTGACCATTTGGAGAGAGAGGATAGAGGAGTTTAAGGATTTGGAGACAGGTGAAACCATCTACCTAACTGATGTTAGAATTGAGGGGGCTCGCGCATCCTTGACCCCGAGAAGCATTCTTGCGATCCGAGAAAAGCCTTCGGAAGAAGCACTTAAGATGATAGAGGAGAGGAAGCTTAGGGGGATCATCGTAAGGGTTTTGGATGTGGTTGAGACGCCCTTTGGAACAACCCTGATAACAACCGATGGAAAGCAAATACTGAGAATCCAGCTCCGCCTGAAAGATGTCAAGGTCGGAGACCATCTATTGATCAAAGAGGCGATTAAGGAAATCAGAAGAGGTAAGGTCAGGATTTTGTGCGGGGAGGATGATATCGAGAAGACCCAGCCCTCGGAAGCGATTAAGCCGCCTAATAGGATCATCGAGTTGGCCAATATATCATCCGGGAGACAAGTTGATCTGGTTGATGTCATTGTCGAGGGGGTATTGTACACGAAGACCCAGCTGGTAAAGGTTAGGACTAGGTTTGGAGAGGTGGAGAAGATAGGGTTCTGGCTTAGGGATGGGGATTCCGCGGTTCAGGGCTCTGCGTGGAGGAAGAAAGCCGAGGAGCTAGCGAGGGTAAATGAGGGTGTAAGGATCCGGTTGAAGTGGGTAAACGTTAGGATGAATGTCTTTAATGAGCCTGAGATCCAGTTAGACAACGACTCGATAATCGAGATCTTGGAGGAACCCAAGCAAGAGGTTAAATGACTCGTGATAATAAAGCCTCGATTACCTCCACAACCCCATCCCCATTTTCTCGACTGGCCACATAGTCAGCCTGCCTCTTAAGACTTGGATCAGCATCAGCTACAACCGCTTTGAAATCCGCGAACTCGAGGAGCTCCAGATCGACCTCCGAGTCCCCCACGGCCACAATGAACCCCTCTCGGTTCAGAAGCTTTAGAGCTTCTTTCACGCCGAGCGCCTTGTCGCCTCC